>JAUIGA010000255.1 GCA_030430125.1 Chloroflexia bacterium
CTCGCATCGGTCTGGTGAAACGGCGGATACCTTCATTGCCGATCTCGCGGTCGCGACAAACGCGGGTGAAATCAAGACCGGAGCTCCTTCCCGCGTCGACCGCGTGGCGAAGTACAACCAGTTGCTGAGGATCGAAGAGGAGCTTGGGGAAATCGCGATTTACCCCGGCCGTGCGGTGTTGCGTTAGCCGCACGCAATCCTGCGGCGATTCGCAGCTGGGTTGGGCCACATGCTGTGGCCGTTGCTGGCCCAGCGGGCGGAGAATTGCTGCGCAGGCTCGCCCCGACGTCCCAGCTGCACCGAGGACCGGTCCAGCGCCGTCTTCAACCGATCCTCGGCAGGTGGAACACCGTCGCGAGCCGTTACCGCAACAGCAGTGACGGCTCGGTCATGTCCGGATGGTGCGGGAGGTCGAGGAGGTCGATGACGGTCGTACCCAGCGCCGAGAGCCGGGCGTCCTGTCGGAGCTCGACCGTCCGGAGCGGCGAGTCTTCGGGAGCAACCAGCACAACGGGCACCGGGTTAGTCGAATGCGCGGTCATCGGTTCGTCCGTTCCCGGAACGAGCATCTCTTCGGCGTTGCCGTGATCGGCGGATACCAGCGCCACGCCACCAGCAATCGCCAATTCCGCGACGATCGTACCCAGGCAGCGATCGACGGTTTCTACCGCCGTGATCGCCGCGCCGATGTCACCGGTGTGGCCAACCATATCGGGATTCGCGAAGTTGACCATGATGAAGGCGTAGTCATTGCTGCGAATGGCGCTGACCACGGCGGCGCACACGCCTTCTGCGCTCATCTCGGGCTGGAGATCGTACGTCGCCACCTTCGGTGACGGTATCAACGTGCGATCTTCCCCGGGAAACGGTTCTTCGCGGCCACCGTTGAGGAAGAAGGTGACGTGCGGGTACTTTTCGGTTTCGGCGGTATGAAACTGGCGAAGACCGGCTTCGCTGACGATGCGAGCTATCGGGTGTTTCACGTCCGTCGGGTGGTACGCGACGCGAACCGGCAGGCCCTCTTCGTACCGCGTCATTGTCGTGATCGAGAGCGGCAAGCCCGGGAGGTTGCCGCGATCGAACCGGTCGAAGTCGGGGAGCGCGAGCGCGTGGACGATCTCCCGAGCGCGATCGGCGCGGAAGTTGAACACGATGGCCTCATCGCCGGCGGCGACCTGGTTCCCCTCGGTGCCCCAGTCGCCGATACGGACCGGCACGATGAACTCGTCCGTGACGCCGTTGTCGTACGAATGTTGCACCGCGGCCATGGCATTTGCGGCGGAATCTCCTCCCGCTCCGGTGATGACGCCGAATGCTCGTTTCTCGCGCTCCCAACGGTTGTCTCGATCCATCGCATAGTAGCGGCCTGATACCGAGGCGATGGCGATGTCCGAACTGGCGGTTCGATCGATTCGATCCTGGAGGTGGGCGATCCAGTCAATGCCGCTGTCGGGGGAAGTGTCGCGGCCATCGGTGAATGCGTGGATGCGAATGCGCACGTCGGGCCACTCGGACGCGAGCGCGATGAGAGCATCGAGGTGGCGTACATGGCTGTGAACACCGCCATCGCTGACGAGGCCCAACAGGTGGACGGTGGTCCCGCGTACCGCGGCACGTTCGAATGCGCTCCTGAGTGACTCGTTGCGGAAGAAGGTGCCGTCGCGGATGTCCCGATCGATGCGGGTAATCCACTGGTACACGATGTGGCCCGCGCCAATGTTGAGATGGCCGACTTCCGAGTTCCCCATCTGTCCGTCGGGTAGTCCGACGTCCTCCCCGGATGTGCGAAGCGAGGCGGTTGGGCAGGTGGCGAGCAATCGGTCCATGGTCGGCGTCGCGGCTGCCTGGATGGCGTTGCCGGGGCCTGGTTCTGCGATTCCCCAGCCGTCGAGGATCACCAGGACGACAGGCTGCAAGTGGGGGTGATTCATGGCAGGGCTTCCTCTGGAACAGGTGCCGTGTGCGGGCTCGTCTTCCCGACGAATCATGCGACAATACCACCGACGCATGTTGCGCGGGAGTTGCACCACCAGAGGAGAGAGGGAATCACATGGCGAAGTACACGGTCACGCTCATTCCTGGCGACGGTATCGGGCCAGAGGTCGCGGCCGCGACTCGCAGCGTGCTCGACGCCACCGGTCTCGAGTTCGAGTGGGACGTACAACAGGCGGGCAGCGATGCGCTCGACGAAACCGGCTCCCTGTTGCCCGAGACAACGCTCGCCTCGATTCGGAAGAACGGGATTGGCCTGAAGGGGCCGATCACGACACCTGTCGGCAGTGGGTTCCGGAGCGTGAATGTCGGTCTCCGCCAGGAGCTCGAACTCTACGCCAATCTGCGTCCAGGGCGAACCATCAAGGGTGTGCAGTCGACGTTCGACGACATTGACCTCGTGGTCGTGCGCGAGAACCTGGAGGACACCTACGCCGGTGTCGAGTTTGATGATGGGACTTCGGATGCCGCCGAGATCATCAGCGAGATCAATGCGCGAAGCAAGAAGCAGGTTCCCGCAAGCGCGGCGATCAGCATCAAGATGATCACCCCGGAGGGGTCGCGCCGGATCGTGGAGTACGCCTTCGAGTATGCGCGCAAGAACGGGCGCAAGAAAGTCACAGCGGTCCACAAGGCGAACATCATGAAGCACACCGATGGGTTGTTCCTCGAGGTGGCGCAGGATGTCGCCACTGGATATCCGGATATCGAGTTCAACGACCGCATCGTCGACAACATGTGCATGCAGTTGATGCAGAAGCCAGACCAGTACGACGTGTTGGTGATGCCGAACCTGTACGGCGACATTGTGAGCGATCTCGTTGCCGGCATGGTGGGCGGGCTTGGTGTGGCTCCTGGGGGCAACATTGGCACGCATGCCGCCGTGTTCGAGCCCATTCACGGTTCCGCACCGTCACACGCCGGCAAGAACGAGGCGAACCCTGTTGCGATGCTCCTGTCCGGTGCCCTCATGCTCCGGCACCTTGGCGAAACCGAGGCTGCCACACGAGTTGAGAGCGCGGTCGAGGCAGTGATCTCGGCCGGCACGAAGGTCACCTACGATCTCCGGGCCGATCGCGATCCGTCGAAGGCGGCCAGCACTACCGAGATGGCGGAGGCGATCATCGCCGAACTGTAGGTCGAGCGTGTCCAGACCAATTGAATGGATCGTGAGGACCGCGACCGGGGCTGGAATACAAGAACCGGTTGCGGTCATGGATGCGACAATCTCCGGGATCGCTCTGCACCGACCGGCCCAATGTGTATGGATCCCATGACCAAGCCACCTGCCACATTTCAGATTGACTTGAACCTCGTGTCCGCAAAGGATATCGAAGAGGCTGCGGGTCGTCTCAAGGGCGTCGCGATCGAGACCCCACTGCACGTTTCTAACCGGCTGAGCGAGCTGACCGGTGCCCACGTCTGGCTCAAGCGGGAAGACCTCCAGCCGGTTCGCTCGTACAAGGTGCGCGGCGCTTACAACCTCATCGCCCAGCTTTCACCCGAGGAGCGATCGGCCGGCGTCGTATGCGCCTCTGCAGGCAACCATGGTCAGGGGGTGGCGCTGGCGTGTGCCAGGCTTGGTGTCAAGGCGTCTGTCTTTGTGCCAACCACCACGCCACGACAGAAGCGCGACCGTATCGTGGCCATCGGGTGCGGGCAGGTCGAGCTCGTGGTAGCAGGCGAAACATACGACGACTCCCATCACCGGGCCGTCGAGGCATCGGCGCAGACCGGGATGGTGATGGTTCCCGCATTTGAAGATCCACGTACCATCGCCGGCCAGGGCACCGTGGCGCGAGAAATCGTTGCTCAGATGGGACAAGCTCCTGATGTGGTCCTGGTGCCGGTCGGCGGCGGGGGCATGGTTGCCGGAATCCTGACCTGGCTGGCGGAGCGTTCGCCTGCCACTCGCGTGATTGGTATCGAGCCTGCCGGCGCACCATGCATGCGGGCGGCGATCGACGGTGGCGGTCCGGTCAGGTTGGACGACATCGACCGATTTGTCGATGGTGCCGCCGTTCGCAAGGTGGGACCGCTGACCCATGCCATCGCCGCGAAGCACAACCTTGAGTTGATGACTGTGCCGGAGGGCGCGGTGTGCAGCGAGATGCTGGAGCTGTACCAGGTAGATGGGATCATCGCAGAGCCAGCAGGAGCGCTGGCGACCGCCGTGTTTGGTCAGTGGCGACCTGAGCCCGGCCAGACCGTTGTCGCGATCCTGTCGGGCGGCAACAACGACGTATCCCGGTATGCGGAGATCATCGAGCGCGCGTTGATCTACGAGGGGCGCAAGCACTACTTTCTGGTCAATTTCCCCCAGGAGCCTGGCGCCCTGCGTCGATTCCTTGACGATGTACTTGGTCCCGATGACGACATCGCCTATTTCGAGTACGTCAAGCGATCCAATCGTGAGCATGGGCCAGCATTGGTCGGAATCGAGCTTGGCAGTCGTGACGACCTGCCGGCACTGGTCGGCCGCATGCGGCAGTCCAGCATCGATATCGAACCGATCGACCCAGAGAGCCCGATGTTCAAGTTCCTTGTCTCTGGATAGCTCGTGAGCCTGATGCCGACGGTTGAGTGCCCGATCGGCCAAGCAGCCTGACCTGCTCAACGGCAAGCCACAATAAGTGGACTCGGTTCGATTGAATTCATGAAATGGGTGACACAGTTGCAACTCGGCCTTACCGTGCCGAAGACCCTGGTTGACGTTGATCGTGCTGGCCGAACTTGCGGTGATTGCGGGAGACGTGCCAACTCGGATTGGCCAACTGCAAGTGTCACGCTGGCAGATTCGCCGGTTTTCGCATGGCCACTTCAGCTTCACTGGCGACCGACACACTTCTGGAGCCTGTCTT
>JAUIGA010000256.1 GCA_030430125.1 Chloroflexia bacterium
CGACGTGGGCGACTGGAGCGGGCTCGGCGAGTTGATCGAACGGGATGCGCTCGGCAACTCGGTACGCGGCGACCTGCTCCGCATCGACACGACCAACAGCGTGATCTGGTCGGAAACGGGCCGGATGGTGGCGATGGTCGGACTCGACAATATCATCGTCGTCGACACTGAGGACGCGCTGCTCGTGGTCGACCGAGCGAAGTCACAGGAGGTAAAACAGGTCGTCGCGCGCCTCAAGGCGTCGGCCCGCAAGGAGCTGAGCTGAGGCTGCCCACGATTGCGTCGATCGTCTGCGGCGGGAAGGCATTGGCGACGTGGGCCATGGCGGTAGCGCCGCTCGTAGCGGAGGTCTTGCCCGCGCTGCCAACTCGATGGCAGACCTCGTCGGCGCGGGCAATGGCCTCCCGATCGCCATGAATACCATCGCGATTCGAGGACATCGGCGGCGCGCGACCCGGTGGGCCGCGCCGGTAGCGCAGATGTTGAACCAGGAGGGCATTGGCGGCGCGCGCGACCCGGTGGGCCGCGCCGGTAGCGCCGCCAAGCCCTCCGCTACGGGGCTAGACCAGCAGCGACGCCACTGTCAGCAGCACCAGCACCGCCGCGCGCTCGGTGTGCGAAATCGAGATGTTCCCGATCACATCCGCTGACGTATGGTGGTAGGGACTCCACCCGTAGAGCTCGCGCGCGATCATCACCGATTCGATCCCCTCGTCGCGGAGCCGGTTATCGTCGGCGACGATCTCGTCCGACTGCTCGATCTGCAGCGTCTCGCCCAGCCCGTAGGCGTCGTTCACGCGCTGGATCAGCTCCTGCATCCAGATCGATTCGCCTTCGGCGTTCAGGATGATGGTGTATCCGTTGCGCCCGGACCCGACCGAATCGACGTTGAAGATTCCTTCCCACGGGTCACCTGCCGCGACCGCGTCCTGCGCGAACTCCTGCGAGCCGACAACACCCTCTTCCTCATAGTTCACGAAGATGACCCGGAACGAGTACTTGAGATCGTATCCGGCGAGGATTCGCGCAATCTCGAGCGTGGAGGCGACGCCGGTTGCATTGTCGTCGGCACCCGGGGCGAGCGTGCCCGGTGTCTCGGAGGTCGTGTCGAAATGCGCAATCACCCCGTACAGTCGGCTCGTGTCGCGCCCGGGTATCTCGCCGACGACGCTCACGAGCAGCAAGCCATCCCAGGACACGAAGTCCTCGTACCAGACGCGCAGCCCGTAGGATTCAAGGCGCTGGAAGAGATACTCCGCCGCGGCCTGATTACCCGCGGTGGTGTAATGGCGCGTTCCTGCCCCCTGTCCTTCAGGCGCGCCGAACGCCTGCAGCGTGGCGATATCGGTCTCCAGGGCGCCGGCATCGACATCGTTGGCGAGTCCCCCAACGTCCGCTTCCTGGAGTGCCGGCAGGCCACCCCCGCGCTGGGTCATCTCAAGTGGCGCCGGTGCAACCTTCTCCACCATCACTCCGGCGTCGATCGCCGTCTCCACGTTGGCCGGCGCTGTAGCCGCCTCCACCAGGCGGTACCGGCCAACTTCGTCGATGACCTCCCCGACCTCCCACGCCGCCCATTCGCCGCCGCCGCCCTCCGGCAGCGTCACCATGTACAGGCGCAACGTGTCGTCACCCTCTCGGACAATCTCGGTTTCCAGGGAACCGGAAATCGAAGCGATTGCCTCGGGATCGGCAACCACCCAGAGCCAGTCGTCGCCGGCGTAAGAGGGCCGGGTGCCGTTGGCAAGCAGCAGCGAGCTCGCCTCCGGCGTGCGCTCCACCCGAGCCATGCAGGGACCGGCACAGGAAACGTCCGACACGCTACCGGCCTCTGGTGAGGCCGGTACCTGATCGAGCATATTGTCCGAGCCGCCGGACGACGGCGTCGGCGTCACCGCGGGTGGCGGCGACGGTGTCGGGGTCACGATACCCCGACCCGGGCCTGCACCGGGCGTCGACGCCGCCCCAGGGGTGCCGGAATCGCCAAACGGCACCACCTGCATGACTTCTGTAGCGGTCGGGGTTTCGCCACCACCGTCGTCGCCGAGCACGGCAATCAGCAGCCAGATCAAGGCGATAAGCGCGATCAGCAGGATGCCGAGCGCCGCCGCCGCACGTTCCGGGCTGCCGGCGCGGGCTACCGCCGCCTCCACCCACGGCACGCGTTCGGCCCAGGCTGGCTCCGGAGCCGGTTCCTCCGGTTCGGGCGGTCGCCCTTCCGGCTCGGTGCGCCGGGGCACGCCGAATCGGTCCCGGGGAGCTTCGCCGCCCACCCCGGCACCGCTGTCATCGCGATGGCGCGGTGTCGCGGGCGCGCCGTCCTCGTCGCGAAGCCGGCCTGCGGAGCGGCGTACCGAATCCGACACGAACGATCCGAACGAGGACGGTTCTCCACCAGATTGTCGCTGCGGCCGATTGGGGTCACCCGGTTGTTTGTCTCGGTCACTGGGCGGTTTCGCGGCCATGCCTTCCCGTTCCCTGCTGAGCGCCGTTTCGACCGGTACGATTGCCGTCACATGCCGAGATCGGTCGCACGACATTGCGCGGAATGTACGTACAAATCATACCAATCCCGCATATGTGACGAAACCACCGTACCGAATGTCGCCAGCGTCGGCCAGTGTGAACTCACCCACCCCCCTCCGGGGCGTCATGGTTCATTGTAACCGCGCTGCCGAAATTGCCCGAAATACCCTGCATCCGGTCACTCGCGAGGGGTGACGCAACTGCGAATGCGGGTGACAATGGCCCGCGTCGGGTTCAGCGCTCCTCTGCCCGCGGCAACACGAAAGGATACACGCCCATGTACACGCGCATCGTCGTTCCTCTCGATGGCTCGGAAACGTCCGAGCTTGCATTGCCCGAGGCAATCAGGCAGGCACGTGCGTTCGACCTGCCGCTCCACATCATTCGTGTCGTCGACACGCACGTGCTGGAACAGGTTGGCGGGTCGGCGGCCGCATTCGACTATTCCATGATGGGCGAGTTGTTCGAACAGGAGTCCGAGGACGCGAGAACCTATCTCGAAGACACCAGGCAGCGTCTCGAAGGCGACGGCCTAACGGTCACCGCGGACACCCAGGTCGGCCCGATCGCCCGGGGTATTCTCGCTAGCCTCGAAGCAGGGGATTTTGTCGTGATGGGATCACACGGCCGCACCGGTTTCCGGCGATGGGTGCTGGGCAGCGTCGCCGAGGAGGTGCTGCGCCACGCGCATGTCCCCGTGCTCATGGTCAAGGCCCCGGAGGAAACATCCTGACACCCGCCGGCGACACACCCGAACCGCTGCAGCGAAGCCGGCGTGTGTTACTGTCAAGCCATGCCGATCGCGCGAATCGGTCCCATTGATCGACACGTACAGAAATCGAGCTCATGCCCGCCGATTCCCCGGAACCACCCAGAACACGCGCCGCCAAACCGCATACACCCCCCCGATCGCGATTCATTGGGCTGCGCAGCGGCTTCGTCGCATTCTCCTTTCGAAACTACCGCCTGTTCTGGTTCGGGCAACTGATATCGGTCACGGGCACCTGGATGCAAACCCTTGCCCAGGCGTGGCTGGTCTACGAAATTCTCGGCGCCACACCGTTTCAGCTCGGGCTGGTGAACGTCCTGCAGTTCCTGCCGGTCCTGCTGCTGGGTATCCCGTCCGGCATCATCGCCGATCGCTTCCCGAAGCGGAACATCATGCTGGTCACCCAGTCGATGATGATGCTGCTCGCCGCCCTGATGGCTGTGCTGGTGATCACGGACTCGGTACAACTCTGGCATGTCTACGCCATCGCCACCACCTTTGGACTCGCCAACGCCGCCGACATGCCCACCCGGCAGGCGTTTGTCTCCGAAATGGTCGACCGCGATGCCCTGATGAACGCGATCGCCCTGAACGCGGCGCTGTTCAACACAGGGCGCATCGTCGGTCCCGCACTCGCTGGCGTGCTTCTCGTCGTCATGGGCCCGGGTCCGCTCTTCGCGATCAACGCCGTCAGCTATATCGCCGTCTTGACAGGTCTCGCGATGATGCGGGTCGCGCCGGTCACCCGCACCGCCACCGAGTCGCCGATACAACGACTGCGGGAGGGACTGGCCTGGGTCAGGGGCGACCCGCTGGTATTCCGCACCATCGTCATGGTTGGCACCATCGGCATCTTCGGCATGAACTTCAATGTCTGGGTGCCGGTCCTGGCCTCGGACGCCTTCGCCGCCGGCTCCGGCGCCTACGGCCAGCTCTTCGCGGCGATGGGTGCCGGCTCGCTGCTCGGCGCGCTCTCGCTCGCATTCTCCGGTCGCGGTCCGAACCGAACGCGCATGATCGTCGCCGTCCTCGCGATGGGCATCGGCGAGATCGCGCTCGGCATCGTCGCCGCCGACGGCACCGTGCTCATCCTCGGCGCCATCAACCTGGCGATCATCGGATTCTCGTCGTCGAACACCATGTCGACGGCGAACACGCTGGTCCAAACCACGGCGCCGGACGAGCTTCGCGGCCGGGTGATGGCGGTGTACATGACGGTGTTCGCCGGGACCATCCCGATCGGCGCGCTCATTGCCGGTTGGGTCACCGGTCACTTCGGCGCGCCATTCTCGATCGCCGCAGGTGGCACAATGGTCGTGGTGGCCGCGCTGTACCAGATCTGGTCGTCCCGCCACATCCAACAATCCGTGAAGAAGCCCGTCACCACCGCCGAAGTGGCACGGTGACCGCCCGGCATCCGCGCATCGACCAACCAGTTTCCTGACGGAGGACTCATGGGGCTCGGCCCGTTCACCATCATCAGCCTGATCTACGCCGTCATCGGCATCCGGTCCGTCGCGCGTCTCGTCAACTCCTGGGAATCGGTCTGGGATC
>JAUIGA010000257.1 GCA_030430125.1 Chloroflexia bacterium
GCCATGAACACGAGCACCACCGCCACGTAGGAGATGATGTACTCGGCCGCCGTGGGATCGTCCGTCGACGTGCCAGCCCCCGTGCCGGACGCCTCCATGTAGGAGATGTTCGCCGGGGCGAAGATGCCTTGCGCCTGTTCGGGCGACAGGCCGCTTGCGACCAGGCGGTCCTCGGTCACGAGGATCGTCACCGCCCCGGTCAGCCGCTGGGCCTCGGTCGAGGTCGCCTCGCCATCTTCCGTCGCGATCACATAGGTGAGGTTGCCGTCAGTCTCGCGCGTCACCACCAGCGCGAGGTCGACATCTCCGTCGTCGACCATGCGTTGCGCATCCTCGGGGGTACTCGCCGACGTCACCGTCATGGGGTCGAGCTCGCCGCCACCGTCGAGGTACGGCGCCAGCCGGTTCGCGGTGCTCGCCTCGGCCTGGTCGACCACGGCCACTGTCGTCACCGCGGCACCGTCATCGTCGGTGAACCTCGCGATGATCACCGGTGCCATCGCCACGATCGCGACGACGACGATCTGGATGATCGTCGTCCACCGGTAGCTGCGCTGCTGGAACCGGGTGGTGAGCTCGCGCCTGGCGATCAGCCAGACTCTCGTCCAATCGAACATCTCGCATCCTTGCTCGTCTTGGGTCGGGAACGACGTCGCGCTACGCCGGAACAGGCGCGGCAAGTTCTTCTTCGGTGGGTTGCATCGCCTCCGGCATCTTCTGGACCTGCGACAGGAAGACGTCGTTGAGCGATGGATAGTCGATCTCGAACCGCGTCACGGACAGGTCGCGACGCACCGCCTCCCGCAGCAGCGACTGCGCCACCGATGGATCCGGCACGCCGAGCTCAACGAAGTCCGCGCGCCGTCGGAAAACATGGATCCCGGGGAACGTGTCCAGCCATCCGAGATCCGGATCTCCGGCCGCCGAGAACCTGACGTAGTGCTCGCCGGTGCTCCGGCGCACCTCCTGGACGGATCCGGTGATCATCATCCGGCCACGATGAATGATCGCCACATGGCTGGACAACTCCTGCGCGTCGTCGAGCTGGTGGGTGGAGAAGATGATCGTCTTGCCTCGATCCCGCATCTCCCGAAAAGCATCCTTGAGCTGCTCGGCGTTGACCGGATCGAGCCCGCTGAACGGCTCGTCCATGATCAGGATCTCCGGATCATGCAGCACCGCCGCCAAAAACTGGATCTTCTGCTGGTTGCCCTTGGAGAGCTGCTCAACGGTCTTCTTCCGGTTCTCCTCGATGTTGAGGCGGGCGAGCCAGAAGTCAAGCTCGGCCCGGGACTCACCCCGCTCCGCGCCGTAGAGCTGCGCGATGAACGCCAGTTGGTCCTCCACCACCATCTTCGGGTAGAGACCGCGCTCCTCCGGCAGATATCCGAACGCGCGACGAGGCAGGTCTCGGGTCGGCGTGCCGTTCCAGGTGATCTCGCCCCGGTCCGGCCGGATAATGTCAAGAATCATGCGCATGGTCGTGGTTTTGCCCGCGCCGTTGGTGCCGAGAAAACCGAAGATGCCACCGTCCCCGACAGAGAAGGTCACATCGTCGACTGCCAGGAAGTCCCCGAAATTCTTGCTGATACCGCCAATCTCCAAAGCCATGTATGTACAATTCCTTCCCGGTCGGACACGCCGGGGACTGCCCCGTGGCGTGCTAGGCTCTTGCACGTATGATGACTCATTGTCGCCGCCGCGGTGACGACAAGGCGTGAGCGCTTGCCGCGCCGCTACGCAAGAAAGGGGTCCACCCCATGCCGGACGCGCAGACCATAACCCCCATCCCCCACGGTGCGTGGCCGTCCCCGGTCACGCCGGACATGCTCACGGCACAGACGATCGGATTGGGAGAACCGGGGACGGACGGCGACACCCGCTACTGGATCGAGTCCCGCGCCTCGGAGGGTGGGCTGCGACGGCTGGTGCGGCAGGTTGGAAACGGCCAGCCGGTGCCGGTGACACCGCCGGAAATCAACGTCCGCTCCGCCGTCCACGAGTACGGCGGCGGCAGTTGGACCGCACGCGACGGCATCGTGGTCGTGTCGAACTACGCCGACAACCGTCTCTACCGCATAGACGGCGGCGAGGCGACGCCGATCACCCCGGACACGCACGCCTGGCGCTACGCAGACCTGCTGCTCGACCCGACGGGCAATCGACTCATTGCCGTGCGCGAGGATCACAGCCTGGCGGACACCGAGCCGGTAAACACGCTCGTGCAGCTGTCCCTCGATGGCCCGAACGAAGATGGCGGCACCGTGCTGGTCTCCGGCTCGGACTTCGTCGCCTCGCCTGTCCTCCGTGGCGATGGCGCGCAGCTCGCCTGGCTGGCGTGGGATCATCCCAACATGCCGTGGGACGGCTGCGAGCTGTGGAAGGCGGATATCGCCGGCGACGGCACCCTCACCCGCCTGCGCCAGGTGGCCGGTGGCCCCACCGAATCCATCTTCCAGCCCCGCTGGGCGGCAAACGGTGACCTCGTTTTCGTATCCGATCGCACCGGCTGGTGGAATCTCTATCGCGCCTATCCCGGTCGCGACGACATTACGCCGCTGTGCCCGATGGAGGCTGAGTTCGGCAAGCCGCAGTGGGTCTTTGGCATGTCGACCTGGGACTTCGCTCCCGACGGCAGCATCGTCTGCGCGTGGACGCGGGACGGAGCCTGGCACATCGGCCGGCTACCCGGCGACGGCGGCGAGCTGACCGCCTACGACACCCAGTTCACCTACTTCGACGGCATCGCCGTACAGGATCAAACCAAGGCGCTGATGCTCGCCGCGTCGCCGGAGGAACCGGGGCAGGTGATATCGCTCGACCTCGATTCGGGGAACGCCGTCACATTGCGCCAGTCGATGGACATCACCCTCCCCGAGGGCTCGGTGTCCATCCCCGAGGCGATCAGCTGGCCGACCACCGGAGGCGCCACCGCCCACGGCATCTACTACCCTCCGGCATCGACCGGCGCGGTCGCTCCGGATGGTGAGCTGCCGCCGCTCCTCGTCAAAAGCCACGGCGGACCAACCAGCATGACTTCGGCGGAATTCAGCCTGGGGATTCAATACTGGACCAGCCGCGGTTTCGCGTACCTCGACGTCAACTACGGTGGCAGCACCGGCTACGGCCGCGCCTACCGCGAGCGGCTCAACGGGCAGTGGGGCATTGTCGATGTCGACGATTGCATTTCGGGCGCCATGTGGCTGGCCGAACAGGGCCGGATCGACGGCGCCCGCATGGTCATCAAGGGTGGCAGCGCCGGCGGCTACACCACCCTCGCCGCACTGACCTTCCGCGAGGTCTTCCGCGCCGGTGTCAGCTCCTACGGCATCGGCGACCTGGAGGCGATGACGCGCGACACGCACAAGTTCGAGTCGCGCTACCTGGACACGCTCGTCGGCCCCTGGCCGGAAGACAAGGCAACCTACGACGAACGCAGCCCGATCCACCACGTCGAGCGGCTCAACTGCGCCATGCTGCTCTTGCAGGGACTGGACGACAAGGTCGTGCCGCCGGCGCAGGCGGAGACGATGGCCGAGGCGGTCCGCGCGAAGGGCCTGCCGGTCGCGCTGCTGATGTTCGAGGGCGAGGGGCACGGCTTCCGCAAGGAGGAGACCATCCACCGCGTGCTGCAGGCGGAGCTCTCGTTCCATAGCCAGGTGCTCGGCTTCCCCCACCCCGAGGGCGTCTCGCCGCTCAATATCGAGAACCTGGATAGATCGTCGTAGGAACGAGCCTGCCCGCCGCGGAAGAACGCGGCCCGCCACGGGGCGGGCCCTACAGAAGTGACGACGGTGGCGTGGGATACATGGCAGCCCGTAGCAGCTGACGGACAATGCCGAGCCATCCCACGTGCTCAAATTGCATGAGCATCTGGGGCATCTTGCGCATGTGGGGCCGGTTTGCCCGGAATGACGGGAATCTACCCAGGTGCTCAGGTGAGGGCCGGGTGTGGCTCGAACCTGAGCATCTGGGCGATGTGGGGGATACAGGTACTCCAGATGCTCAAGATCTCGTTGTATGGGGTCGTTGAGCATGTAGGCGCGGCGGCCAAACCTGCGGCGCACAGTCCGCCACGGGGGAGGGTCCTACAGACGATCAACCAGGCGATCGGTTCGATCGCCATTATGGCGACGATGGCGGCCGATCCGGGTCCCGGTCGCGATCGGTGTCCCAGTTTGCCGGATTCGCCGCGATGTACCGGCGACAGCGGTCGAGATCAGCCTCGCCACGCACGATGTGCTCGAAACAACTCGACTGCCACAACCGGCGATCATAGGGCTCCCAACCATGCTCATGGACGCCCGTGCTGTACCGGGCGGTGGTGATCGATTTGAATCGCTGCACCACATCACTCAGGGTCGGGTTACCGATCAGCCCCTCGCTGCTCAGGTGGACAATGGCATGGAGGTGGTTGGGCATCAGCACGAACGCATCGAGCGCCACGCGTGGGAACTCGGTTGCCATCTCGCGCCACACCGCGACCACCATCGCGCCCGCCGCGTTGTGAATCACCCGACCGCCGGTCACCTCGCCGAAGAACCATTCCCGGTGCTGGGTGCAGACCGTGATCGCGTACGGTCCCGGCGACCGGTAATCCCACCCCGGCAACCGCGTGTGCCGCCTCGCCGGCAAGTCACGCCATGGCATCACCACCTCCCCTCGTATGTAGGGTCCGCCCCCGTGGCGGGCCGTTCCTCTGGTACCGGGATGTTCGTCCCAGTGAAACAGGGTCGCCACGGGAACGATCCCTACTGACGCCGACGCGGCGTGTTCGATGCTGGGATCTATTGAATGCGGA
>JAUIGA010000258.1 GCA_030430125.1 Chloroflexia bacterium
AAGCGTAGGGGGTAGCGGAGTAATTGTCAATGTGACACTAAGTCGGCTGCACCAACATGCTCCGAACCAGGCCGCAGGTACGCGTAGCGGTTTCCGCCTGTCCGGTGCTCGGTTGCCAGCAGGCACGGAACCGAGCCGATGCCGGAACAGCCCGCAACGACCAGGCACCGCCGGGGTATTCGATGGGCAACAGCGACTCCATTGGTCACCAGCGGTCGTCCATGTCGATCACCGGGGGAACCAGCGCCGTGACGGCGTAGAGCAACGTCCAGAACGCGAGGACGACAACAACAAGAATCTCCATTGGGCAACTCCTGGGCACACACGATCGATACGCCTGATCCCATCGTGCCGCCGCATGGTGTCAATCCCACGAAGGCAGTATGTCAAATTCTCGTCAGTCAAACGCAGGCAATGGGTCCGGCACCATGGCGATGCCGGGAATCCACCCGGTCACGCGATCCCACCCGCCTGTCACGGCATCCCGCACGTCCTGCACCTGCTCGACGATTCCCTGAATCCACGAGAGTCGTCCCGTCCAGGCGTTGGGTTGCAGTCCACCGTCCCACACCCAGCCCGCCACCACCACGCCATCGAGCGCTGTCTCGACCGGCCAGAAGCGGTAGTCGCCGGACACTTCGGAGAGTCCCGTGACCCGCACTTCGGTGCCCTGCGGGATGACACCAATGGGTTGCGCGTCGATCGTCGGGCCTGCTCGCAGGTTCAGGCGGTCGACTATCACCGTCGTCTCGGTCCCCGGCGCTACCTGCAGGAATCGCGCGACAAGTGCCTCGGGACCCTGCTGCAGCGCAACCACCATCCCGAGCAGCAGGGTGCCGATCGTCATCACAAGGAACAACCGCCACAACGCGCGGCGCAGCCGGCGGGAACGACGTGCCACGCGGCCGCCCTGTCGGTACATGCGCTCCACCACTCCGGCCCGATCCTCGAGCAGCTCGGGGATTTGGTCATAGTCGTCCGGCGGTTCGTCGTGCCGATCTTCCCTGCGTGGCTGCGAACGACGCCAGCCGAACCGGAATCGCCGGTGGCGCGCCCCATCCGAAGCCTCGTCATCCTCGATCACGCTGGTGCGATCGACCTCGGCGATGGCTTCGCCTTCGAGTCCCGCCCGGAAGAGCCGCGCAAACGTGCGCACGTCGCGGATCCGCTCGCCGGGCTCCTTGACCAGCGTCCACCCCACAACATCGTCGATCCAGGCGGGCAACTCGAGCTCGGGTCGCACCTGCGACGGCGCTTCCGGTAGCTCCTCCAGATGCGCGTGCATCAACCGACGCTTCTGGTCCGGCCCGTCGGGAATCTCGAACGGCAACTGCCCCGTCAGAAGCTCGTACACCACACACCCGAGCGAGTAGACATCGGTTTCGAACCCAACGGCGTCGCCACTGGCCTGCTCCGGAGCGAGATAGGCCACGGTACCGAACGCGAGACCACCGCCGTCCTCGATCCTCGCCCCTGGCGGTTGCGCCAGGCCGAAATCGATGATCTTGATCTCACCGCTGTCGGTGATCATGATGTTCTGTGGCTTGACATCCAGATGCACCAGGTTGCGTTCGTGGATGTGCGACAACGCGTTGGCGAGCTGCTGCAGGATGAGCACCACAGACTCCGGCGGCAGCGGTCCATCCCGTTGCACCAGGTCCTTCAGGGTCACCCCGTCGACAAGCTCCATCACCACCCACGACCCATCCTCCTCTTCGTAGAGATCGAAGATGGTCACCAGGTTGGGGTGGTTGACGAACGCCATCGCTCGCGCCTCGCGCCGAAAGCGCTGACGGGAGGCGGGGTCACGCTGGTACTCGGCGCGCAGGGTCTTGAGGGCAACCTCACGGCGCGACTGCAGGTCGAATCCGCGATAGACCATCGCCATCCCGCCTACACCGATGGGGTGGTCGATGTCAACGCTGTATCGGTTGCCAATGACGGTGCGTGGCCCGCCAGTCGTTCTCGTTTGGCTCATCGAGCTGTCGACCCTGTCAGCCGGCGTTGTGGACGTCGCGGGGCGAATGCGCCTGGAGGGCGGGGCGGTTCCTGTTGTCTGAACTCTACCACCCCGGTTCGCCGCTCCCGCGCACGTTGACACGCCACGATGACGATAGGACACTCGCAGGCAACGACGAAGATGTTTGATGCGGCGTTCGTCGCCCCAGGCACGTCGGCGCGACGGGCGCCGAACCAGTCTGCCTCATGGAGGGAACCGTGACGAGACCAGTCACCTTGTTTAGCGGTCAATGGGCCGACCTGCCGCTGGAAGACCTCGCGCCGAAGGCGAAGGCGATGGGGTTCGACGGGCTGGAGCTTGCCTGTTGGGGCGATCATTTCGACGTGCGGCAGGCAATCTCCGACCCAGCCTACTGCCAGTCACGCCGTGACCTGCTCGACCGCCATGGGCTCCAATGCGTCGCCATCAGCAACCACCTGGTGGGACAGGCTGTCTGCGACGCCATCATCGACCAGCGGCACCAGGCGATCCTGCCCCCGCATGTTTGGGGAGACGGCGAGCCTGAGGGCGTGCGCCAGCGGGCAGCCGCAGAGATTCAGGACACCGCGCGCGCCGCGGCCGCCTTCGGGGTCAAGATCGTCAACGGCTTCAGCGGATCCGCCATCTGGCATCTGCTGGCCATGTTTCCCCCGGTGCCACCCGAGATGATCGACGCCGGCTATCGAGATTTTGCCGATCGGTGGAACCCCATCCTCGACGTCTTCGACGAAGTCGGCGTCCGGTTTGCGCTGGAAGTTCACCCGTCCGAGATCGCCTACGATTTCTGGACCACCAGGCGAACACTCGAAGCGATCGACCACCGCGAGGCGTTCGGCATCAACTTCGACCCCAGCCACCTCCACTGGCAGATGGTCGACTCGCCAGGGTTCATCCGGGAGTATGCCGACCGCATCTATCACGTCCACGTCAAGGAGTCGATCCGGCAATTCGACGGCCGGGGCGGCGTTCTGGGCTCCCACATGCTGTTCGGCGACCACCGTCGCGGCTGGGATTTCGTGTCGCCGGGTCGAGGCGGTGTCCCGTTCGAGCGTGTGTTCCGGGCGTTGAACGACATTGGGTACGACGGCCCGCTGTCGATCGAGTGGGAAGACTCCGGTATGCACCGCGAGCAGGGCGCGCGCGAGGCGGTCGAGCTGGTTCGGCGGCTCGACCTGACACCGTCGGATGTTGCATTCGACGCGGCGTTCCAGCGAGGCTAGGCACCCGCGCATACGTGTCGGTCGACTGACATTGCTCGGCTGACCAGCGCTGCAGGAGGAACCATCATGGCTGAGATTGGGGTAGGACTCGTAGGCTACAAATTCATGGGGCGAGCGCACTCGAACGCCTACCGGCAGGTGGCGCACTTCTTCGATGTCGACCCACAACCCAGGATGGTCGCTATCAGCGGTCGCAACGAAGCGGCGGTCAGCGAGGCAGCAAACCAGCTCGGTTGGGAAGGCTACGAGACGGATTACCACCAGCTCGTTGCCCGCGACGACATCCAGCTCGTCGATGTCTCCACGCCGGGCTTCAATCACAAGGAGATCGTCCTCGCCGCGCTCGCCGCCGGCAAGCACGTGATCTGCGAGAAACCGCTCGCCAACGCCCTCGACGAAGCCCAGGAAATGCTCGACGCCGCCCGCCGGGCCGGGACCATTCACATGGTCAATTTCAACTACCGTCGAGTACCTGCCGTCCAGCTCGTCAAGCAGCTGATCGATACCGGCAGGCTCGGCGAGATTCGCCACTTCCGGGCCCAGTACCTGCAGGACTGGATTCTGGACCCGGAGTTCCCCCTGGTGTGGCGCATGAAGAAGGAGCTCGCCGGGTCCGGAGCGCTCGGTGACATTGCGGCGCACATCACCGACCTGGGCACCTACCTCGTCGGACCCATCGCCGAGGTGGTCGGCAATCTGGAGACGTTCATCCAGCAGCGACCGGTGGAGATCGAAAGTGGCGGCGGGTCCGGACTCACCGCCGACAGCGGCAAGGAAATGGGCGAGGTCACCGTCGACGATGCCGCCAGCTTCCTGGCGCGATTCGAGAACGGAGCAATGGGGACCTTCGACGTCACCCGGCTCGCCCCGGGCCGGCGCAATCGCAACACATTCGAGATCAACGGTTCGCTGGGATCGGTGATGTTCGATCTCGAGCGGCTCAACGAGCTGCAGGTCTACTTCGTCGAGGATGAAGGAGGGCTGCAGGGATTCCGGACGATCAATGTCACTGAGCCGGGACACCCCTACACCGCGAACTGGTGGCCAGCCGGTCACATCATCGGCTACGAGCACACCTTTGTACACGTCGTGAAGGATTTGCTGGATGGCATCGCCCAGGATTCCAACCCGCAACCCGATTTCGAGGCGGGATTCCGAAACCAGGCAGTGCTCGATGCGGTGATTCGCAGCTCGGAATCCGGACGATGGGAACGACCCGTGGAGCCCAGCCTGAACTAGCTTCCGACCCGAGTCTTGCGCTGGCTTGCCGGGGACGACCTTCAGGTATCCGGTCGTCCCCACGTGGTCACGACTCGCGATAGATCAGTCGGTTGGCATCCCTTGGAGTCAGGCCAGCCAGCCGGGTGACCTCGGGCAGGCGGCCTTCCGCGATCACGATATCCACCATCCATTGAGCGTCGTCCGGGAGCGCTCCTTCCGAGAACCGGGAGACGAGGCGCCGCTCGATCTCGTCCACGCCGACGACGGCAACAACCGCACCGGTATCAACAT
>JAUIGA010000259.1 GCA_030430125.1 Chloroflexia bacterium
AGGTACGCCGGCATCGCATCCCCGACAGTCTCGGACGACGCCATGTTCGTGGTCAGCCAGGAGGGCTGGCTCTATGCGTTCGCGCTGGACGACGGCGCGGAGCTGTGGAAGTCGACCACCGACGGTGTCAGCTTCGGCAGCCCGAGTGTTTCGGGTGACAGGCTGGTGGTCGGCACCGACCGCGGTCGTGTCACCGGCACCAACCCGGAAACAGGCCGTCAGGCGTGGCGGCGAGATTTCGAATCGGCCGTGTACACCACACCAGTCATCGCCGGCGACATCGTCTGGATCGTGACCGACGATGGCGTGTTGCGCGGGCTTGACCTGGCGACCGGCGAGGATCGCCACGCGCTGGAAACCACATCCGATCTCACCGTGGTGGAAACCGGAGGCACGGTGTATGTCCCTTCCGCTGACGGTGGGCTCTATGCGCTCGACCCGGATTCTGGCGAAGTGCAGTGGTTCGCCTCGGCGGGTGGCCAGGTGCGCGCCGGACCGGTGTTCACCGGGGACCAGATCGTGCTGGCCGGCGGCAATCGCATCGCCGGTCTCGATCGCGACACCGGCGAGCAGCAATGGTATTACCTGGCAGGCGATTCGATCGAGGCGGCACCAGCCGTCCTCTCAGGTCACGTCTTCTTCGGTGCGCGCGACGGTGTCCTCTATGCCGTCAGCGACGATCAGGCAGCCGCCGCCCGGCAATAGGGTACTGACCAGCTCACCCCGCCATTGCCTGCAGGACGTCCGCGGCGGCCTCAACAGTCGTCGCCACGTCGGCCCCGGAATGTGCCGACGAGAGGAACAGCGCCTCGAAGCGGGATGGCGCGAAGTAGAATCCCCGTTGCAGCATCCCCTGGAAGAACGCTGTGTAGCGCCCACCATCTTCGAGTGCCGAAGTGTCGTAATCGGTCACGGGCGCACCCTTGAAGAAGATGCCCGCCATCGTTCCCACCGCGTTTGCCTGCAGAGGAATCCCGGCGTCCTGCCCGGCCCGGCGCAGACCGTCGATCAGTTGCGCCGCGCGATCGGCGGCGCCCTGCCAGACACCATCCTCGGCCAGGATCTCAAGCGTGGCGATGCCGGCCGCGGTCGCAACCGGATTGCCGGACAGCGTTCCCGCCTGGTACATCGAGCCGAGCGGCGCCACGTGTTCCATGACCTCGCGCTTGCCCGCATAGGCCGCCAGCGGGAACCCACCACCGACGACCTTGCCGAAGGTGACGATGTCCGGCTCGATGCCGTACAACGCGACCGCGCCGCCCGGAGCCACCCGGAACCCGGTCATGACCTCGTCGATGATCAGCATCGCGCCGTGTGCCGTGGTGATCGTCCGCAGGCCATCGAGGAATCCGTCCGCAGGGGTGACCATCCCCATGTTGCCAGCCACCGGCTCGACGATCACGCCGGCGATGTCGTCCCCATACCGATCGAACAGCGCCTGCACGCTGGAAAGGTCGTTGTAGTCGGCGACGAGCGTATCCTGCGTCGCCCCCGCCGGCACACCGGGACTGTCCGGAAGCCCGAGCGTGGCGACACCGCTGCCGGCCTGCACGAGCAACATGTCGCCGTGACCGTGATAGCACCCCGCGAACTTGACGATCTTGTCCCGGCCGGTTGCCGCCCGCGCAAGCCGCAGCGCGCTCATGGTCGCCTCCGTGCCCGACGACACGAGCCTGACCATGTCCACAGCCGGCACGCGATCGACGATGAGCTCGGCGAGCCGGGTCTCGGCCACCGTCGGCGCGCCGAAGCTTGTGCCCTGACGCAGTGCCGCCGTGGTCGCCTCGACGACGCGGGGATGGGCGTGACCGAGAATCAACGGTCCCCACGAGAGGACGTAGTCGATATAGCTGTTCCCATCGAGATCGGTGAACCGGCTCCCGCTCCCGGAATCGACGAAGATCGGCGTGCCGCCGACGGCCCGAAATGCGCGAACCGGGCTGTTCACACCGCCCGGCATGACAGCCCGTGCCTCGGCAAACGCCTCCGCGGATCGCGCGAAGCGGGTCGTTTCGGTTGCATTGGTGGACATGAAGCTCCCCTTGCTCTTGCGCCTACGCCGCCTGGACAATGAGATTCTCGCGAGCACCGATCATGATCGATCGGCATCTTCCTCGTCGATGCCAAACGCCTCGAGAATGTGCTGGATTTCCTCAGTAGATGACGCGCCACGGAGCGATTGCACCGGCTCGTGCAGAAGGGTATTCGTCAGCCCCTTGGCAAGCGCGCGCACAACGTTCTGATCCCGTTCGGGCAGATGCTGCAGGCGGCGCAGCGCTCGCTCCAGCTCGCGCTCCCGGACATCGTCGGACCGGCGCCGCAAGGCGGCGATCGCCGTTGCGGCCTGGCGGCTTTCGACCCAGGACTCATAGTCCCCAGTCGCGCCATCGACCAGTCCTTCGACCTTTCGCATTTCCTGCGCATAGAGTTGGCGCGTCTCGTGCGACACCGCTTCCAGGTGGTCGACGTCCATTACGCGGACGTGCTCCAACTGGCCACAGGCGACATCGACGATTCGCGGCACGCCGAGGTCAATCAGCAGGAGTGGGCTCGATCGGGGGGCGATCAGGTCGGGTGTGACGAGCGGTCGATCGACCAGCACCGCCGCGATAACGGCATCGCTCTCGGCTATCACGGCGCCAAGCTCGTCGATCGGTCGCACATCGGCGCCGACCTGCGCCGCGAGATCCGTGGTGCGATCCAGCGATCGATTCACAATCGTGAGCTGCCCAACCCCGCGCGAGGCCAGCACGCGCGCGGCGATGGAGGCCATCTTGCCGGCGCCTAGCACCGCCACGCGACGGTCCGCCAGATCCGGAAGCTCAAGGACGGCGAGATCTACGGCGGCGTGACTGATCGACAGGTTGTTCCGCGCAATGTCGGTGTCGGTGCGCGCCCGCTTCCCCACCTTGAGCGCATCGGTCGCCAGCCGCTGGAGATACGGCCCCACGCTCTCGGCCGACCGTGCCGCGTCCAGCGAATCCCGGATCTGTGTCAGGATTTGCGGCTCGCCGAGAACGATCGAATCAAGGCCGCTCGCGACCCTGAACAGGTGCCGGATAGCGCCGTCACCCGCATGGCTGTACGACATGCCGTCAAGCGCGCCGGCCGGCATCCCGTGGTATCTCGACAGGAACGTCAGGACACGCTCTCGCCCCAGCTCGGGCGAATCGGCGACGACATACACCTCGGTGCGATTGCACGTCGAGATGATCATCCCCTCTTCGACCTGTTCGGCGAGTGCACGAAGTCCACCGGCGAGCGTTTCCCCGGTGAACGCCATGCGCTCGCGCAAATCGATCGAAGCGCATTCGTGGTTGGAGCCGACGAGAACAATGGTTGGTGTGGACAAGGTTTCTGTCGCAGTGGCTATCAGGCAAGCAACGACCTGCCGTGCTGCGGGCAAGCCGGGGCAACTGTCTGTGTCCCCCAAAGTCTACCGTATCGCCCGTGGAGCTGGGTACACGCCGCCGAAGAATCCGGGAATTGCGACCCGATTTTCGCCAGCTTTTGCAGGATCGGAGTTTGCCCCATATAGTGCCAGTGGCGCATGCCGTACGTCGCGGGCGACACAATCGTCGCATTCCCGGAGAAATATCGATGCCGTCTCGGTCGATTGAGCAAGACTACATGCAGGAATTCGCCGCATCGCGAGCGATGTTCGAACGTTCCAACGATGTCATCGTGGGAGGAATCACCCACGACGGGCGGTACATCAAACCGTTCCCGCCATTCATCGCCCACGCCGACGGCTCGCACAAGACGTCGGTGGACGGCAATGACCTGATTGACTACTGCGTTGGCCACGGGTCGCTGATCCTGGGCCACAACAACCCCGCAATTACCAAGGCGATGCAGGCGCAGGTCGCGGCCGGAACGCACTTCAGCGCCGGTCACGAGGACGAGGTGCGCTGGGCCGAGCAGGTCGTCAAACTCATTCCGTCAGCCGAACATGTGCGGTTCACGGCATCCGGCACCGAGGCCACCCTGCTGGCCATGCGTGTGGCCCGCGGGTACACCCAGAAGAAGACGATCCTCAAGTTCGAGGGCCACTTCCACGGCTGGCAGGACTACGCGCTGAAGGGCGAGAAACCTCCGTTCGAGAACGTCAACGTCCCGGGAGTACCGGCCGAAACGCTCGGCACCGTGGCGGTGTTGCCGTCCAACGACCTCGCCATGCTGGAGGAGCGACTCGTCCAGGGCGATGTCGCCGGGGTGATCCTCGAGCCGAGCGGCGGCTCATACACCACGATTCCGCTGCGCGAAGGGTTCCTGCAAGGCGTGCGAGAGCTGACCGAAAAGCATGGCGCGGTGCTCATCTTCGACGAGGTGATCACCGGGTTCCGGCTGGGCCGCGGCGGTGCCCAGGAGCGCTTCGCCATCACGCCCGACCTGAGCTGCTTCGGCAAGGTCATCGGTGGCGGGCTCAACGTCGGCGCCTTCGGCGGCCGGGCCGACCTCATGGACCAGCTGGCCCCGGACGGCCCGGTGTACCAGGCCGGAACCCTGTCGGGGAACCCGCTGGCCACCGCGGCGGGGCTGGCCGCGCTCGGCCTCTGCGACGACGACGCCTACCGAACGCTGGCCCGCACGGCCGGCCGGCTGGCCGAGGGGCTGCAGGCCGCGCTGGGCAGCGCGGGCCTCGCCGCCGTGGTGAGCACCGCCGGACCGCTCGTGGGCCTGCACTTCGGGGCCGAGGCCCCGCGCAACTACGC
>JAUIGA010000260.1 GCA_030430125.1 Chloroflexia bacterium
GTCTTGAGCGTCTGCGAGACGACGCAGTAGCGTTCGGTCAGCTCCGCGAGCCTCGCGATGCGATCCTCCGGACCGTCGGCGTCGAGGTCGACCAGCACCCGGATCGCGGTGTACCCAACCGGGACATCCCGATCGAGACCGAGCGTGCCGCGCGCGTCCCACTCCCCCTCAACCCGGAGGTCGAGCCGGTTGATGGTCACCTTCGACGCTGCCGCGACCAGCCGCAACGTCACCTCGTAGCATGCCGCCAGCGAGGCGAGCAGGACGTCGCCGGAGCACGGTGTGTCCTCGGTACCGCCGACCGAACGGTGCGCGCCGACATCGAACACCGCGCCGGATTCACCATCTATGGCGATGCGGATCTTCCCGATCTCGGCATCGTCGGGTGTGGCGCTGCGAACCACCGTCACCTGCCTGCCCAGCTCCGGAGATTCCCGGTATGCATCCTTCAGCACGCGCTGCCGATCCTTGAACGGCACGCGGCGGGCGTCGATATCGCGCTGTGAATCCAATGCGCGATGGACGACGTCGGCCAGGTGTTGACCAGCCTGCCGCAGCGTCGCACTATCCTCGATGTCCGCCATGTCGGCCTCCCAGCCTGGGTCACGCCTGCCAGGCGTCGGACCAGCGCAGCACGCGACGCTGGAGCAACCCAAGCAGGACATCGGTGCCCTTGCCCAGCAGGGCCAGCAGCACGATGCTCAGGACGATGATGTCGGCGCGCCCGGTGTTTTGGCCATCGGTGAGCAGGAACCCGAGTCCCCGCGATGCGCCAATGAGCTCGGCGGCAACGAGAAACAGCCACCCTTGCGCCAACCCGATTCGCAGTCCGGTCAGCAAGGCCGGTGCCGCCGCCGGCAGCAGGATGTGCCATGCGAGCGCCGGCCCACGCAACCCGTAGGCCTGTCCGACCTCGACCAGCCGCCGATCGATCTGCTGGATTCCTCCCACCAGCGCGGTGAAGACCGGGAAGAAAACCCCGATCGCCACGAGGGTGATCTTCGGCTGGTCGCCGATCCCCATCCAAAGAACCAGGAGTGGCACCCACGCCAGCGACGGGATGGCGCGGATCGCCTGGATGGTCGGCGACAGCAGGGCATCGACCACCGGGGAGAGACCGACGGCGAGGCCGATCAGGATGGCGATGCCCGCGCCCCAGGCAAAGCCCAGGGCAACGCGCTCGATGCTGATTGTGACGTGCTCGACCAGCAGCTCGGCCTCCCAGAGCTGCCGCCCGGCGAGCCAGACGTCATTCGGGGCCGGAAGCTGGCTGCGGGTGTAGACCTCGCGATTCACCAGCCATTGCCACAGGCCGAGCAGGGCGACCGGCACGATAAGCCCAACGAGCCAGCGCGGCGTTGGTACCCCCGATCGCCAGCGGCGGGTCGCGGGGACCGCGGCCTTCGCCACGGGTGGTGAATGGTGGACGGTCGCCATATTCTGTTGACTCCTCACCTGCCGGTGATGCCCTCCCGGCCCGGCTCCATCATTGGTGGACAGCCAGTCGCTACCGGCGAGATCGAGCGCGTGTTGGTAATCGTTGCTCATGCGTCGACTCGCTTCACATCCGCGCCAATCCGCAAATCCTGCCCCGTCGATCCAACCGGCGTCTACGTCGTCGGCGTTGCAACTGATTCCAGGGCAGCCTCGATGAACTCGGTGCGGTACAACGTCGCCAGCGCCTCCTGTGGGTCAGCCCCTGGTGCGAACTGGTTCTCCTCCTCCATGATCGGGATGATCACCTCCAGCACATCAGCCTGGTTGGTCGCTCCCGGCACCGGATCGATCTCCAGGTTCGTACGCTCGAACAGCTCCTTCTCGGCCACCTCGAGCGACAGGCTCGCCTCCTCGCTGAGGATCGCCGCGGCCTCGTCGGGGTTCTCCAGAATCCAGTGCCGTGCCCGCTCATACTGGGCCAGTACCAGCGTCACCAGGTCGGGATACTGGTCCAGGAACTCTGCCTTGGCATTGAGCGCTCCCCAGGTGTTGAAGTCGATGTTGCGGTAGATCAGCCGTGAGCCCTGCTCCAGCTCGGTCTGGGCCATAAACGGGTCGAGTCCCGCCCAGGCATCGACGTCGCCGCGCTCCAGCGCCGTCTTGCCGTCGGCGTGCTGGAGGTTGACGACCTCGACATCCGATTGCGTCAACCCGAACTCGTGCAGGGTCTGCAGCAGGAAGAAGTACGGATCGGTCCCCTTGGTGGCGGCGACCTTCTTGCCCTGCAGATCCTCAACGGTCTCGATGTCGGAATCGGCGGTGACGACCAACGCCGTCCACTCCGGTTGCGAGTAGAGGTAGACCGTGTGTTGGTCGGTGCCGTTCGCGCGGGCCAGCAGCGCGGCGACACCGGCGGTGGAACCGAAGTGGACGGCGTCCGAGCGGACGTACTCGTTGCCCTTGTTGCTGCCGGCGCTGAGCGTCCACGTCACCTCGGTGTCGGGCAGGGCTTCCTCGATCCATCCGTGGCGTTTGAGCACAAGGCTGCTTGGGTTGTAGTAGGCGTAGTCCATGTTGAGCGTATCCGGCGCCTCCACCTGGGCGGCGGCACGGCGTCCACTCCAAACGGCGCCGGTCAATGCGGCCGCTCCGGCGATGGCAAGCAGGCGGCGGCGATCGAGGGTACCGGCGTTGAGGGTGAGCGAGGGCGAAGTGGTCAGATGCGTCATGATGGTTTGCGCCTTTCCGGCAGTAGCGGGCACAGCCCGCCCAGGGCCGCGGGGAACCTCCGCCGCGACATCGATGCAATTGCGCAATAGAAAATGGATGGTGCCCGTCGCGATCCGACCTCAGTCAGCGGCGAGGGCGCCGGGACAGTCCGTATCCTCCCGTTCAGGAGTGACGCCAACACCGAAGCGGTGGAGGATATCGTCGCGCAACCGGCCGATCGTGGGGTTGGAGCGTTCTCTGGGTCGCGGTGCCGGAATCCGATGGGTGGCGACAACGCGCGCCGGGGTATCCCCGAGGATGACGATTCGATCGGCGAGGTGGAGTGCCTCGTCGATATCGTGGGTCACGAGGACAACGGTCTGCGGATGATGTTCGCGCACCTGGAGAAGCAGATCCTGCATCTTCAGGCGAGTGAGGGCGTCGAGCGCGGCGAATGGCTCGTCGAGCAGGAGCACGTCTGGCTCGGCGGCCAGTCCACGCGCCAGAGCCACCCGCTGGGCCATGCCGCCGGAAAGCTGATGCGGCCACGCCTTCGCGGTGTCCGCCAACCCGACCTCGTCGAGCAATGCGCGGACGCGATGGCGCTGATCCCCCTTGCGCCGGCGCGCGCCGAGGGCGACATTCGCGGACACCGTGCGCCAGGGGAGCAGCCTTGGCTCCTGGAAGACGACGGCGCAGCGGTCGTCGGTCACGGAAACCTCGCGGCCACCGATAGCGACCTGTCCGGCGGTTGGTTGCTCCAGCCCGGCGATGAGGCGGAGGATCGTGGATTTGCCGCACCCGCTGGGGCCGAGGATCGCAACGAACTCACCGCGATCGACGGTCAGCGAGATGTCATCGAATACGGGTGTCGAGGTTCCGTTTCGTCGAAAGACCTTGGCAACCTGCGCCAGGGTCACGTCCTGGGTCATCGTACAGACTCCCGGGCGCTTCCGGTGAGCCCCCTCACACGAAAATCGCCCCGTTCGCGAAGGGCGAAGGGAGCGTCACCAGGACTCAGGGGAGTCATTGGACCTCCTCATCGTCCAGCGCGATTCGCTGTCGGCATTAGCACCTTCCCGTCGACACTGTCGGGTGGTTGCTGGAGCTTCGTCGGGCCGTTCCCTCAGCTCCTCTTGATGAGTCGAGTCACATTCGATTGTTGGCTTCTACTCTACGTTGGGTATTGCCGCGCCGTCAACCCCTTGCGTGAAATTGCTCACGAGTCGTCGTTGGCTACAACCAGGACTGGCCGCATTCCTCCCTGTTTGTGACCGACGACCGGGCGCAGCAATACGTCCCAGCTCTCACCTGCCCTGGGATCTGGCGTTTTCGCCATTGATCGCCGTCGCCTCCGGCGCGTCCTTCGGCTCCGCGTCCTCCAGGCCGTCGTTCAATGCGGAGTCCCAGAGGGCGATCTCGTCCTGGCATGCCTGCCACACCTCCGGGTCCTGCCGAAACCCGGCGCACCCTTCATGCATCCTCTTCCAGACCTGCTCACGGTCAAGCTGTGTATCGTCAGGAATGACACCCGTCACCAGATGTGTCGGGCCACACGATGTGGACGCTGCGCGACCACCGGGCGGCCGACTCCCCGACCTCGCTTGCGGCTCGGCTCGGAGAGGACCGCCCCTACTGCCCAACGCGTTCGAAAGCCGCTCCAATGGCGACATTGAGGCCTCCATACCTGGAGTCTCCTGCTTTCCAGCCGGAAGTACACGATACAACGCCCCTCGGAAACGGCATACCCGCCCACTGCCGGGGCGGGTCTACACGATTTCCAATGATTGACGGCAGCACCGGGTCGCGCCAGGACGCGCTACCCCTCCAGCTCGAAGATCGTCTCGATCTCGACCGGCACCTCGCTCGGCAGCGCCTGCATGCCGACAGCGGATCGCGCGTGCTTGCCCTTCTCGCCGAAGACCTCGTAGTAGAGCTCGGT
>JAUIGA010000261.1 GCA_030430125.1 Chloroflexia bacterium
GATGTGGACGCAGGCACGTAGCGATCGACACCCCGACCACTTCCCGGGTCAGGTGCCGTTCCGGCAGTCGATGCCATGCTCTGGTATGGTTCACGTAGTCTGACGACGTCAGGATCCAGCAGCACCGGACGACCTGCCTCAGGCTCCATGCGTCCGAATTACCCGGTGCGCGGCGGAGACCGACCTATCCACAACGCGCACGTCGACCGCCGGGACCCAGAGGAAAGCACACGATGGCTCAAGACACTCCGTCGACCACGCCGACGCTCGATCGCATCGCCGAACCCGCCGATCTCAAGACGCTTTCATCGCGCGAGCTCGCGACCCTTGCCGCCGAGATCAGGCAGGAACTGATCGGCACCGTCACGCAGACTGGCGGGCATCTCGGCGCAAGCCTCGGAACCGTCGAGCTGGCCATTGCGCTCCACACCGTCTTCGCTTCGCCCACCGACAAGCTGGTGTGGGATGTCGGTCACCAGGCCTATGTCCACAAGCTGCTCACCGGTCGCCGCGACCGATTCTCCACCATACGCCAGGAGGGCGGTCTCAGCGGGTTCCTCAGCCGTGACGAATCCGAGCACGACATGTTCGGCGCCGGTCATGCATCCACGTCGATCTCCGCCGGGCTCGGAATGGCGGTCGCCGAAGCTCGCAAATCGGGCTCGGAGCGCGGCACGGTCGTATCGATCATTGGCGACGGCGCGCTCACCGGTGGGATGGCCTTCGAGGGGTTGAACAACGCCGGCCACATGGATGGCGTGCCCTTCATCGTGGTGCTCAACGACAACGAGATGTCGATCGCCCCGAACGTCGGCGCGCTCAGTCGCTATCTCGATCGCGTTCGCACCGACACCCGATACAACCGGGCCAAGGACGAGCTGGTCGAGCGGCTGGACAAGCTGCCGCAAGGCGACCTCCTTGTCGAGCTCGGCAAGCGGATGAAGGACTCCTTCAAGGAGTTCATCTACCACTCGATGATCTGGGAGGAGCTGGGCTTCACCTACATCGGCCCGGTCGACGGGCACAATATCCCGGCGGTGATGGAGGCACTCCGGCGCGCGCGGGATCTCAAGGATCCCGTCTTCGTGCACATCGTCACCCAGAAGGGCAGGGGCTACGAGCCGGCGAAGAACGACCACGAGCGTAGCCACGCCGTCAGCGCCACCGCGACACCGAAGCCGGCATCGGCGCCGCCATCCCCGCCGAAGTACCAGGACGTCTTCGCCGACGCGCTCATCGAACTGGCCGAAGACGACGATCGCGTCTTCGGCATCACGGCGGCGATGCCCGGCGGCACATCCCTCGGGCGGTTCGGTGAGCGGTTCCCTGACCGCTTTTTCGACGTCGGTATCGCCGAGCAACATGCCGTGACCTTCGCCGCCGGACTCGCCACGCAGGGCCTGCGTCCCGTCGTCGGAATCTACTCAACCTTCCTCCAACGCGCGTTCGACCAGATCATCCACGATGTCTGCATCCAAAACCTGCCGGTCGCGTTCGCCCTCGACCGCGCCGGGTTCGCCGGGGACGACGGTCGCACACACCACGGTGTCTTCGATCTGAGCTATCTGCGGCTGATCCCGAACATGACCGTGATGGCGCCAAAGGACGAGAACGAGCTGCGCCATATGGTCAAGACCGCGATCGACCACACCAGTGGCCCCATCGCATTTCGATACCCGCGCGGCGCCGGTTTGGGGGTACCTTGCGACAACACCCTGCACGGCCTCCCCATCGGCAAGGCCGAAGTGCTGCGCGAAGGCAGTGACGTAGCACTGGTCGGAATCGGCACGACGGTCCTGATCGCGGAACGAGCCGCGGACCGGCTGGCAGAGCTCGGCGTCAACGCCACCGTGGTCAATGCCCGGTTCGTCAAGCCGCTCGACGAAACGTTGCTGCTGGAGCTGGCGCGCACGCACGCCGGGGTGGTGACGATCGAGGAGAACACCTGTGCCGGCGGCTTCGGCTCCGCCGTGCTCGAGCTCTTCAATCGGGAGCAGGTGGAGACCCCGATTCGTGTTGCCGCCGTTCCCGACCACTTTTTCGAACAGGCATCCCAGAACCGGCTGCGCGATCTCGCGGGTATTGGCATCGACACCGTCGTGACCCATGCCAAGGCGCTCGCAGCATCACCCCCGGTGGCGCGCCATGCGGAAGCGACATCTATCCAGGCGCGCCCTGCGTGACCGACCGTCATTCGCCCGGGGAGACCTGCATGCCCATCCCGGAGCTCACCGCGCAGCAGCAGCAACAGCTACGGGGGTATCGCGACCTGCTGCTGGAGCGCAACACCCGGGTCAATCTCACCGCCATTCGCGATCCAGAGGAGGTCGACCGGCGCTTGATCGCCGAGAGCCTCCGGCTGCTGCCGATGCTCGATACCTATTGTGCGAACGGCGACGAAGCGGTCGACATCGGCAGCGGTGGCGGGATACCGGGTGTGCCACTCGCGATTGCCCGCCCCGCGATCCGGTGGACCCTCATCGATGCCACCGCGAAGAAAGTCGCATTCCTTCAGGATGTCGTGAATGCACTCTCGCTCCCCAACATCGTGCTGTACCATGGTCGTGTTGAGGAGCTGGCACATGAACCGCACATGCGCGGACGGTACCGTGTCCTGACGGCACGGGCCGTGTCATCACTGCCGGCATTGCTGGAGTTGGGACTCCCGCTGGTCCGGACCGGGGGCACACTTTTGCTGCCGAAGGGTATGGACATCGCGGAGGAGTTGGCGGCGGCGCGGCAGGCGGCCGGAATGCTCGGCGGCAGCATTGTGTCGAGCGATGTACTGCCAGACGCCGGCACCGGCGTGGATACGACCCTGGTTGTCGTCTCCAGCGAGCACGCGACACCGGGCACCTACCCGCGCAGACCGGGCATGCCGGCGCGTTCGCCGCTGGGAATGCCGCGCCGTGGCGGAGAGCCCGACCAGGATGCGACGAAGAGTCATGTCGAACGCACGTGAATTGTGCCAATGGAAGTGCCCGAGCCGCCCGCGGATCTTCTACCGCAAGGAGAAGTTGCGCGGCGCATGCTGGGAATACGAAATCGCCGGGGGCTGGATCACTGTTCCCAGTCCGTGTGGAGACGAACGGAGCATCCTGCGGCACGAGTTCCGGTTCTATCGTCCCCGGGAAACAACCATCCGGACCCCATATGGCGACCAGACGGTGCGGCGCACCGCGGCCGAGCAGTGGTTCTTTCCGGATCGCTGGTTCTCGCTGCTGCGCTTCACCACCGCTGATGACCACACCGTCGGCTATTATGTGAATTTTTCTCATCCCTTGCGCGAGCTGCGGGTGAACTACTACCGCGACATCGACCTCGAGCTCGATCTCTGGCTGGATACTGACGGCACGATGACCGAGCTCGATCGCGATGAGTTCGAGGACGAGATCGCCTGCCAACGGCTCTCGCCGGACTGGGCGCGGGAGGTCCACACCGCCGCCGAATCGGTGATCGCGGCGGTCAACCATTGCGTCGATGCCCACGGTCCCGATGTCGAATGCACGCGCGACCCGGTGTTTGGTATCCCCGAATTCATCCTGCGGGCGTAGGCAACGCTCCGCAGGTGACGTGCCTGGTCCGCGGGTGACTACGCCCCGCGTATGTGGATGTCCCATGCGGACGTCCGATGAACGGTACGAATTCCTACGGTCCTGGGCATGCCGCAGGGGTGAATATCCTCCGGAATCCGCCCCTGCGGCTGGATTCGTCCGCTGTTCAATCGAATCTGGGACTACACCTCTTCCGGACGCATGGCGTCTGGCAGCCGCACGATTCCCATTGAACGGTCGTAGGCGGCGCGCCGGGCGGGATCGCGCAGCACATCCCGCGCCGCGTTCAGCTGTCGCATGCGCTCCTGCGCTTCCGGCCCACCACCCCGATCCGGATGATGTTTCATCGCCAGCCGGCGATAGGCGACGTCGATGATCTCGGGATCCGCCGACGGGTCAACCTGCAACACCTGGTAGAGCGTCGGCTGCATGCGCCTGGGTGGGGCGATGGGTTGCGCCGCTCGCTCGCGCTCAACGATCCAGCGCGAGAGCTGCTCCTGCGACATCAGCAGCGGCTTGACATCTTCCCACTGGCTCTCGGCGATCCCCCACCGGCCATGGCACGACATGCATTCCATCACGTATTGCGAGCGCACGCCGACGGTCGGGATCAGGTAGAGCGTCAACTTTCTCCGCGTGCTGTAGACGGCAAATGTTCGCTCCCGCTTGCAGGTTGGACACGCGTGGATCATGAATCCGCGCTGGTCTATGTAGTCCTTGGCGCCTATGATCGGAAAGATCACCCGGTGGTACTCCTCGTGGCGGTCGCGTCACGTGTTGAGCCTACCAAGTGCATCACTCTGCGACCACCTCGCCGCGGCCACAGGTGGAACCGTCGTGCGACACTGGTGTGGCTACCGCGTCGCCGGACGACCGGCAGTGCCGAGCAAGGAGGTCGCTTCATGATCGATACCACCGCTCCTACGCCACCCTTCGTCATTCGTTGGCTGGAGACCATCGCGCCAGCGCGTTTCGACGAGATC
>JAUIGA010000262.1 GCA_030430125.1 Chloroflexia bacterium
AGCCCGCCACCGTGACGCCGTACCTCACGGTCGAGATCGCGGATCGCGGTGGCCGCCTGACCCCCACCCTCTCCGTCGACACCGACGGGCTGGCGCGCGCGCTCCGCGAGATGTTCGCCGAGGTCACCCGCAAGCCGGTCGATGCCGTGCTCGGCTGGGACGATGGCCTGGTCGCGATCGAGCCAAGCGTGACCGGCGCGGCGCTGCGATCGGACACCTTCGCCCGCGCCGTCGCCGCAAGCTTCCTCGGCGATCATTCGCCGGTCACGATGCCCGTCGTCGTTATTGCCCCCGAGATCGACAGCACCCGGCTCGACGTCTATGGCATCACCGAACAGTTAGGCGGTGGCCACTCCAACTACGCCGGCGGAACATGGGAGCGGGACGAGAACATCCGGGTCAGCACCGACCTGCTCGACCACACACTGGTCCCGCCGGGCGGCAACTTCTCGTTCAACGGCGCGATTGGCGAGATCACCGCCAGCAAGGGGTATCAGGAGGCGATGGTCGTCTCGGGCGAGGCGGTCGGCCGCGACGTCGGGGGCGGTGTCTGCCAGGTATCGACCACGGTCTTCCGCGCCGCGCTCAACGCCGGCATGCCGATCGTCGAGTGGTATCCGCACACCTACCGGCTCCCCAACTACGAGCGGGATGGCTGGGGTCCCGGTTTCGATGCCTCGATCCTGCAGGCGGGTCCGAACCCGGAGCGTTGGGCGGATTTTCGGTTCGAGAACTATTCCGACAGCTGGCTGCTGGTCGAAGCGCGGTACTCGGACACCCAGGTGTTCGTGGATATCTACGGCACCAGCGACGGTCGATCGGTGGAAATCGATGCCTGGCCGATGGGCGACAACGCGTTCGGGTTCACCCGCATCATCCGCGACGCCAGGGGCGGCGAGATCGCCAACCGCACGTTCGAATCGCGCTTCAAGTAGCCCCAACCTGGCTGGCGTTTGACCGGCTCGTCCTCGCCACGCATCCCCTGCCCCTCCGATTGCGTCAGCCACTCGGTGCCCGTCGCCACCGCACCACCCTCATGGTGCCAGCCTTCCCAAGTCGTCCCCCTATCAATTCCGCACCAACCTCCCTATACTGCACATAATTGGATCCGGGACCACAAAGGGAGAGATCATGCGCAGGCTCACATTCGTCATCCCTGTCGTGTTTGTCTTCATCCTCGGCACGATCGGACTCGCCTTCGCCGCGGCTTCCGCCTCATCCTCTTCGCAGAACGGTGAGGCCACGGTTGAGATCATCGCGGAGCCGACCGAATCGCCCTCGGAAACCGGCTCCGTGAACATGGTGCTCTATCGACTCGTCGTGCCGCCGGGTGTCGCGGTCGAGGCACACGACCACTATGACGCGGCCATCTGGTACATCGACGCCGGGTCCATCGCGCTCACGATCGATGCCGGAGAGGTCTGGGTACGCCAGTGCGACGGTGAATGCCTCCCCTCCGACACGCCGACCGACGGCACGTTCCAGCATGTTGGTCCCGGTAGTCAGGTCGAACTCGATGCCGGTGACTGGGTGATCCAGCACGACACGATCACCCACGCCTACGAGAACACCGGCGAGACCGACGCCGTCATCCTGGCGTCAGCGACGTACTTCGAGCCCGAGTTCGACGGCACACCCGTTGCGATGCCCGATCCCGGCGGCACGCCCGCTGCGATGGCTGGTCCCGGGCCGAGACCACGCGGGTGCGTAGGCGGGTGCAAGTGACGGTCACGCAGGCACAGAGAACATCCCGCCTGCCGCGACCGCCAACGCCGTTCGTCGGCCGCGAGCGCGACCTGGCTGCGTGCGCCGATTTGCTGCGCCGTCCGGAAGTTCGCCTGCTCACGCTGGTTGGACCAGGCGGGGTCGGCAAGACCCGGCTGGCGCTGGAGGTTGCCCGAAACACGGAGTCCACATTCCACGAGATCGCCTTCGCGGACGTGACCAGCGTACACGATGCCGAGCTCGTTCCCGACGTCGTGGCGGCGGCGCTGGGGATCCAGCCCGCCAGCGACCGATCCGTGATCGATATCGCCGTCGAGGAGCTGGCGGATATCACCATCCTCCTCCTGCTCGACAACATCGAAGGCGTGGTGGCCGCGGGTCCGTGGCTGTCGGCGCTGCTCGCGGGTTGTCCATCCCTGACAGTTCTGGCGACAGGACGGGAGCGCTTCGCCATCTCCGGCGAGCAAGTGTATCCGGTCGCCCCGCTCCCTGTGCCAGGTCATACCAGGGGCTTGCCGCCTGACCACCTTGCGGCCAGCGACGCCGTGCGGTTGTTCGATCTGCGCGCCCGCGCGGTACGGTCGGAGTTCATCCTCGACGACGCGACGACCCCGGTTGTGGTGGACATCTGCCTGCGGCTGGATGGGCTGCCCCTGGCCATCGAGCTGGCGGCGGCCCGCATGCGGGTGCTCACGCCGCCCGCCCTGCTGGCGCGCCTGGGTACGCGCCTGCCGGTACTGGTCGGCGGCTACCGCGACATGCCGGCACGCCACCAGACGCTGCGCGGTGCCATCGCCTGGAGCTACGAGCTGCTCGCACCGGTCGAGCGGGCCGCCTTCCGCTGCCTCTCCGCCTTCGCGGGCGGCTTCTCCCTCGACGCCGCCGAGCAGGTGTGGGATCGCACCTGGCGCGGCCAGAATCCCGGTTTCGTCGACAGCGCCTCGTCCCAGGCAACCATGCTCGATCTCATCGGCGGGTTGGTCGACAAGAGCCTGATCCAGACGGTGAACGGCGAGTCACCCGAGCCGCGCTTCGTGATGCTCGACACGATCCGGGAGTTCGGCCTCGATCAGCTCACCGATGATGAGCACGCCGCGACGCGGGACGCGCACGCTGGCTACGTTCTCGATCTGGCCGAAGCGGCTGAACCCGAGCTGACAGGTCCCGACCGTGGGGCGTGGCTGGCCCGCCTCCGCGCCGATCGCGATAACATCCGGGCCGCGCTCGGCTGGACAATCGAACGGGAACCGGAGAACGCCCTGCGTCTCGCCGCCGCTCTGTGGCGCTACTGGGTGAGCGAGGGGGCCTTGCGCGAGGGGCGAACGTGGCTGGAGCGAGCGCTCTCCAGTGGCCATTTCGCCACGGCTTCGCGTGCAAAGGCCCTGCAATACATCGGAAATCTCGCGCTTGACCTCGGCGATGCCCAACGTGCGCGCACACAGTACGAGGGGAGTCTGGCGATTCGCAGGGAACTCGGTGATCAGCGCGGCATCGCCGCATCACTCACCGGTTTGGGGATCGTGGCTCTGGACGAAGGAGACTACGTGCGCGCCACGAAACTCCACGAAGAGACGCTCGCAATCGAGAGGGACATCGGGAACCGATTTGGTGAGGCGCTCTCGCTGTACAACCTCGGTCGCACAGCAACGGCGGCCGGACAGCTCGAGGACGCGCGGGAATACCACGAGGCCGGTCTCGCCATCCAGCGCCAGCTCGAGGACGCTGTCGGTATCGCCTACTCCACGTATTGCCTGGGCGAGGTTGCCCGCCACGGAGGCAAGACCGACGAGGCGGCGGCGCTGCTGAACGAGGCGATGGCGCGATTCCGGCGAGCCGATGACCGATTGGGCGTAGCCTTCGCTCTACAGGGCCTGGCGCGGCTCGCGACAATCGAGGGAGAGCCACAAGTCGCGGCGGAGCAGTTTGCCGAGGCACTGGCGCTGTTGCGAGACTTTGGGGAACGTCGCGGCATGATCGAATGCCTCGAAGCGCTTGCCGCACTGGTTGCCGATCAGGGGAAGCCCGAGCTCGCCGTGCGATGGTGGAGCGCCGTGGCAGCGGAACGCGAAGCGCGACACGCACCACAGCACCCGGTCGAGCGACCTGCCTTCGAGCGATCGCTTGCCTCGGCGCGCGCTTCACTGCGAGAGTCGGTCTACACCGCGGCGTGGAAGGCGGGCAGCGTTCTCACCCTCGACGACGCGACCAATGAAGCTCTCGACTATGCGCCGTCGATCCACGTTGCCGGTCCCAGGCAACCGGAGGATGCGCACGGTCTCAGCCCGCGCGAGCACGAGGTGCTGCGCCTGCTGGCGGAGGGCCGCACCAACCGCGAGATTGCGGACGCGCTCTTCATCAGCCCGCGCACGGTCACGACCCACGTCACGAACATCCTTGGGAAGCTCAACGTCCCGTCCCGCGCGGCGGCCGCCGCCGTCGCCATCCGCGAGGGACTCGCCTAGGACCGATCCTGCCCATGACGCGAGCCTCATCTTTCGAAGCGGCGGCGATCACGTGAGGCTGGCACGAACGAAAGGAGGATTTGCGGGTTTCCATCGTCGATGACGTCGCGTATCACGGATTACCTATGACCGGGATTGTCGAAAGAAGGGAGTTTCCAATGCGCAAGAAGGTCTTGCTCGGCTCGATAGCCATGTTCGTCTCGCTCGTCAGTTCTGGAGCTTTCCTGTTCGCACAGGAAGCAGCGGCGGGCTGCGTAGGGGGTTGTTGGTAGCGCGATCCGCAAGCGGGGGTAGTGGGTACGCAAGCGACCATGCTCACCACCCCGCTTCCCTTACCTTGAGCGCCTC
>JAUIGA010000002.1 GCA_030430125.1 Chloroflexia bacterium
GCACTTCCCAGATACCCTGGTCCGGCGTATCCCAGACCTCGGCGGCCCGATCGGCGTACTTGCGCAGATCGTCCCACAGGTCGCCACCGATCTGTCCGCCGTGATTGCTCCACATGAACGCGCAGTCGAGCAACTCGCCGTACACGTCATGCTGTTGCTGGCCGTGGGCTCCGTTTCCCCAGCGCACCGGCGACGAGCCGCGATACCCCTGGAGGGAACGATCCTCGCGCTCCGGGATGATCATCTCGCCGTCCAGCGTGTACATGGGGTTGATCCGGCGATCTCTCGCGACGCCAAGGACCCAGCTGAGAAACTCCCACGCCTCGCGGTGGAGCCCGATGCGACGCAGCGCATAGACGGAGAACGCGGCGTCGCGCACCCAGACATACCGGTAATCCCAGTTGCGCTCCCCCCCGATCTGCTCCGGCAGCGACGACGTCGGCGCGGCGATAATGGCACCGTTCGGCAGGTAGTCGAGCATCTTGATCGTCATCGCGGACCGCTGGACCGTCGCCCGGCCGGGCCCCCGATAGTCGAATGCGCGCAGCCAGTTGAGCCACCCCTCGACGGTGTTGGTGATGGCCCCGATCGGTGCATCGACCGACGATGCGCCGGTGCCACCGTTCCACCGGAGACAGAAGGCCAGCGAATATCCGGTTGTCAGGCGCCACTCCCCGCCGGCGCGCTCAAGGGGACCGGACGCCTCCAGCAGGAGATCGACACCCGGATACTGCAGGGGCCGAATCCGGACCGCGTCCCCACCCCCGACCGACGAGCGCTCAACATCGATGCCACCCTGCACCGAAACCGCGGCACGAATCGTTGTTTCGCCCTCCAGCACCTCCACCACACGCAGGAGCTCGCCAACATCCATGGCGGCCACCGCCGCGAGGTCGGCTTCCCGGCGCAGCGGCAGCATGTCGGTAATGCGCACGATGGCGTCCGGTGTCCGAAGCTCGGTGATCAGGACGGAGCTGTCCCCGAAATAGCGGTGTCTTGCACCGAGGATCGTGCCGGCGTCGATCGCGAAGCGGCCGCCGACATCCTTGTCGAGGATGGCGCTGAAGATCGCATCCCCGTCGAACCGTGGCAGGCAGAGCCAGTCGATGGAGCCGTCCCGGCCGACCAGGGCGGCCGTGGTGCCGTCGCCGATCAGGCCATAGTCCTGGATCGGCAGGTAGCCCTCGCGTCGCTCGATGGGTCGGAACTCGGCGACCTCTCGCGGGGCGGACGCAAACGGCCTGGCAATCATCGGCACCCTGACCTTCCTGGAGTCACACGACGAATCAGGTCATCGTCATCCGGCATTGCGGCGACCCGAAGCGCGCACCCGCACCACCAGCCAACCGACCACCGCGCCAATCAGGGCCGCGCCGATCAGCACCCAGACAAGCCGCACATCGAATTCCCAGAACAGGATGGTGAGACGCACGTGGTCGGCATTCTGGGCGACCAGGATGGCGAACAGCGCGATGAGCACCACGCCAATCACGAGACGCGGCGACCATCGCATCCGGGACGAACGCGTCGCGGCCTGGCGGTTTTCGGGTTGCTGGCTCATGATGCTCCTTCTCTCGTGGCGAACGCTACAGCCGCCAGGACGGCTCAACCGTGTCTCGCTCGGCAAGCCGTCGTCCGGACTCGTCGACCGCACCGGGCGAATCCATGCGCTCGCGGTGCAGGTAGGCGCTCCGACCGATGACATGGGAGGCAACCGGCGTCGTGATCAGCAGCAGGATGCTGATCAACACCAGACGGGCCACGGCGGCCGGCTCGCCAACCAGCATCGCCGCGATGGCGAGTGACACCACCCCGAAGAAGACGGACTTGCTGGCCGCGTGCAGGCGGGTGTAGATATCCGGCATGCGGATCATGCCGAACACACCCAGGGTCATCACCACGACACCGAGGATCGTCAGCGCATCGGAGATGAAATCGGTCATGGCATCTCACCTGCCGCGAGAAGGAATCGAACCAGCGTCCTCGTCAAAAGATACGTCCTTCGCTGAAGTATCGTGCCGCCGCGATCGTGGAGACGAGGGATATCAGCGCCAGCGCCAGCGCTGCATCGAGGTAGTACGAGGTGTCGGTGGTGGTGGAATAGAGGATGAGCAGCCCCGTCAACACCAGCGTCACGGCATCGAGCGCGAGTACCCGGGTCATGGTGGTATCGGCTCGAATCACCAGGACCAGCGTCGTCACCAGCAGCACCATGATCCAGACGAAGGCAATATAGAATATGGCGTCGGCCACCTGTAACCTCCCTCCGACTACGGTACAACGTGCCGGGCTACGTTTCGATAGAACCGGTCGTATGCCTCACGCAACCCGTCCGGGTCGCTGGCGTCGATCGCGTGTATCAGCATCTCTCGCCGTTCCCAATCGACATCCACCAGGAAAGTGCCGGGTGAGAGCGTGATCACGAGCCCGGCGATCCCGGTTGCGGTCGGCGAACGATCGCCAAGCGGCACGCGAATGATGCCGGGGTGCTCCAGCTTGCGAAACCCGCAGACGATCATCGCGACCTGCCAGGTTCCAACCACGATGTCCCAATTCACGTAGAACACGAAGATCGGGAAGTACACCAGCGCCTTCAGGACACGACCGCTCGACGGCAACGGGCGCGGCAGAGCAACTCGCCGGAACGCGAGCAGCAGCACACCCGTCAACGCTGCACCGAAGAGGAGATCCTGCCAGGCCAGGCTGGCGAGCGTGAGGGCGTAGATCCCGGTTCCCACGGCAAGCATCAAGATGACGAGGATCATGGCGACACCCCCACCGCCGGCGAGTCGAGCAACCCTGACACCGCGTGGTCGGTAATGTCGAGCAGCGGCTCGGGCCACAACCCCACGATCAACAGCCCGATCGCCAGCGCGGTCACGATCACCTGCGGCAATCGGGACGACTCGACCTCATCCTCTCTCGCAATCCAGAACCGGCGCTGGTACAGCTGGAACATGTAGAGGAAGGACAACGCACTGCCGAGGAAGACGAGGAAGACGATACTCCAGGCATCGTCCTCGATGGCGGCCCAGAAAATCGAGATCTTCCCCAGGAAGCCTGCGGCGGGCGGTACGCCGGCCACGCTGAACGCGCCAACCACGAAACTCGCGCCGACCAGCCAGCCCCGCAAGCCCACGGTGAGGAACAACAAGCCCTTGTTCAGCCCGTTGATCACCGCGTAGAGGATCACCGCGAAGAACCCAACCTCGCCACCGATCGCCAGCGCGATCATGATGTAGCCGACCTGGCCGATGGCCGAGTAGGCCAGCACCTCGCTCGGTGAGTGCCGCGAAACCGACTGCACCGCGCCGTAGATGATGCTGACCGTGCCGAGGACTATCAGCACGGGCGCGCCGTCCGCCAGCTCCCGCGGCAGGAGATCAGCGCCGAAGCGCAGCAGACCGTACGAACCGATGTTGGCCAGTGCGCCGCTGAGTATGGCGGCCACCGACGGCCGCGTGCCGGTGTAGACCGGGGCCAGCCAGAAGTGGAACGGGAACAACCCGAGCTTCGTGCTGAAGGCGACGAAGATGAGCGTCGCGATCAGCAGCACGGGACTTTCCGCCACCAGGGGTATCTGGGCCGCGATGCCGGCCATGTCCAACCGGCCGGTGATGTGGTAGATCGCCGCGATCGAGATCAGGAACAGCATGGAACCGAGCAGGTTCACCACGATGAACAGGAATGCCGCGCGGAACTGCCGTGGGGTCTCGCCATAACTCGCCAGCACATAGGCGCTGATCATGGCGATCTCGAAAAAGACGTAAAAGTTGAACACATCCCCGGTGAAGAACAACCCGGTCAGGCCAACCCCCATGAACAGCACGAGGGCCGGGAACACCCGGGCGCGCACCCTGTTGGCCGTTTCGAATACCAGCGCCGCCAGCAACACGGTCAGCGACAGCGTCGCGAAGATGATACCGAGCGTGTCGACGCTGAGCGTGATACCGACGCCTTGCTCCCACCCGCCGATCACCATGGAGCGCGGCCCGTTGGCCACGATATCGAATCCCAGCCAGATCGTCGCCAGCAGGGCCGACGCCAGGAGGCCGATTGCGAGGAGCGCGTTCTTGGTCCGGGTTCCATCCAGGATCGCCAGCAACACCGCTCCGAACCAGAGTATGCCCAGAGGCAATACGATCATCGTGTCTTCGCCTCCCCGGCATCCGCCGCGCCGACGGGTGACGACTCCCCAATGGACGAATCATCGACATCCAGCATGGGTTCGGGCTCGCCGTCGAGCGTATCGTCGATATCGGCCTGCTCCTCCTCGGCCAGCGAAAGCTCCCGCATGTCGACCGACGCATGCGCGATATAGACCCGGTAGGCCAATGCGAGCACCAGGGCACTCACCGCGAAGCTGATGACGATCGCGGTGAGGGTCATGGCCTGCACCAGTGGATCGGAGGTTTCGTCCTCGATCGGGTACACCGGGGCATCGCCGATCCGGAGCGCCGCCGCCATGATGAACAGATTTGCGGCGTTACCGATGAGGACCATCCCCACGATCAGGCGCACGAGATCGTGCTTGAGCATGAGATACGCGCCACTGGCAAACAGGATGGCAACCGCAAGGGACAGGATCAGCGTCACGACCGCTCACCTGCCTCTCCGGCATCGCCCGGCCGCGAGAACAGCCCCGCCATGCTTGACTTGCGCTCCTGGGCCCGCGCGAGCGTCGCCGTGACCCCAACGCCGAACCCGAACACCACCAGGAACACACCGACATCGAATGCGACTGCGGTTATGAACTCCACGGTCCCGAAATGGATCGCCGCTTCGCCCGCCGGAGGCCAATGCGTCATGAGCGGCTGCCCGCGCACGGCCGGCACGAACGCGGTGAGCAGCGCGATGAGCAACCCGAGGAATGTCCCTTTCGGTGCGCGCTGGATTACAGGAAGCCGGGTGAGCTCCTCCGGCCCAAACACCATCACCTGCAACGCGACACCCAGTGAAGCAATGACACCCGCCGAGAATCCGTCGCCGATATCCACGTAGCCCTTGATCATGATGCCGATCGCAACCACGAAGATCGGGATCAGCAATATGCGGGCGGCGACCTGCGTGAGAACGGTGGTGGTGACGGTCCTGTCGCTCATCGCAGCCTTCCTGCCCGCATCAGGCTGAGGATGCCGACGAACGCGATCGCGATCACCGTAATCTCGCCCATGGTGTCAAACCCGCGAAAATCGGCCAGGATCACGGTGACGACGTCGTAGCCGTGTGCCAACGGCGACTGCTCGATGTGCCGCCCGATTACCGTTGTCGAGGCCGACGGCCGCGAAAGCGCGCTCCAGACCACCACGAACGCCACCGAGCCCGCGATGAACGCGATGATCGCATCGCGTCCCAGCCGAATGCGAGGCGCGCGCAGGTTGCGCTCGTAGCGAAGGATCGGGCGCGGAATCAGCACCAGGATACCGATGAAAACAACCGTGAAGATCGTCTCGATGAGCACCGCGACCAGCGCGACATCGGGTGCGCCGAGCAGCGCATAGACAACCGCCAGGCTGAACCCGACCCCGGAAAGGGTCAGGGCCATGCGCAGGTGGTCCTGCGGGATCACCACCATCACTCCACTGGCCGCGGCAACACCGAGCATCAGCAACAATGGCAGATCGCCGGACTCGATGCTGGTAAACCTGAAGGTATCCTGCGTCGGCGAGTAGATCACCGCCAACAACACCAGCGCCCCGGAGGGGATGAGAATCGTCGCGATGCGGCTGCGAAGGTCGCGAACCTCGAAATCGTGGATGCTGTCAGACAACCGGTTCATCCCGTACAGGGCCAGCGCATACCCGCGGGCAGGACCGATGCGGTTGCCAATCTTGACCAGCCGCTCGACTGGCTGGTGCCACCAGCGCCCGGTGAGCAGGACGACCGCGCCGAGTCCATACACCGACAGGGCCATCAGGTTCTCCGTCCGGGTATCCAGGTGATAGGCGAGGTTGATCTCCAGCTCCTCACCGAAGCTGACCCGCGCCGCCTGCTCGGCAAGCCACCGAAACGGCTCGACCCAAATCCCGCCGAGCACCGTCAGCGCGCCGAGCACCCCGACCGGGATCACGAGCGACGCTGGCACCGGCTGCACGTCACCCTGCCGGGGGCCGAGGAAGATGCCAGCCCAGAAGCGGGCAATATACGCGAAGCTCAGGGTCGCGCCGGCGACTGCGAACCACTGGATGAGCTGCCCGCGCCCGTCTGCGCCGGCGAAGAACAACTCGTCCTTGAAAAAGCCGATCGTGAACGGCAGCGCCATCAATCCGGCGGATGCCATGGCGCTGCCGACGGCGAGCCACGGCATCCGCCGCCACAGGCCGCCGACGTCGGCGAGACGCGCGCTGCCGGTTGCCTCGGTCACCGCGCCGGCGGTCATGAACAACGCGCTCTTGGCGATGGCGTGGGCGATGACGTAGAAGGTTGCACCGGCGACACCATACTCGCCACCGATGCCGAACATGACCACGACATAGCCGTATTGGGAGATGGTGGAATAGGCCAGCACCTGCTTGAACACGTCGCGCGTCAGCGCCACCAGGCCGCCCACCACCATCGAGGCGCCGCCGATGACAATCAGCGCGTCCAGCACGCGGGTATCCAGGGAGACCAGCGGATAGATACGCCCAATGAGGAACACACCGGCGGCGACCATCGCCGCCGAATGCAGGTACGCGGACACCGGAGTCGGCGCTGCCATTGCGCGCGGCAGCCAGAAATGCAGTGGGAACTGCGCGCTCTTCGCAAGCGCACCGACCAGGATCAGCGAAACCGCCCAGGTCACCGTGGTCGACGGCTCAGCGGACTGGAACAGTAGTGGGAGCGAGAACGTCCGGTACTCCGACCAGAGCAGGAGCGCGCCAACCAGCACACCAACCGCGCTGACACCGGTCACCAGCAGGGCCATCAATGCGGCGGTTCGGGACTCCTCTTCCTCGCTGTCGTACCCGATCAGGAAGTAGGACGCGATCGCGGTGAGGTCCCAGAACACGAACAGCAGGATGAGATCCTGCGACATGACCAGCCCGACCATGGCCGCCATGAAGAGCAGCAGAAAACCGAAGAACCGCACATCGTCGGCCCGACGCTTGCCGGTGTGGTGACGATGCAGCGGCATGTATCCCGACGCATAGACCGCGATCAGCAACCCGATGCCCGTGGCCAGCACCGCGTACATCGACGCGAGGCCATCCAGGTGAATCTCGAACCGAATGCCCCACGTTTCACTCCAGACGACGGAGTACGAAGCGTCGCCGTTCCACGCGCCCCAGACGGCTGCGGCGAATGCGGCAGCCGTCGTCGCCACGGCGGCCCCGGCGGTGTTGCGCGTGTCCCAGAAACCGAGGATCACGGTCACCAGTGGGGCAAGCAGTGCGACGATCAGGACGACCAGCGCTGGATTGGGGTCGTTCACCCAGGTCATGACATCTGGTCCTGTACGCGGATCGCGATGAGGTCGGCGCACGCCGCGCCAACTGGCATGATCGACGGCCCGGAAGGCGCCAGCCGGGCACGATCACAAATCCCCTGTCAAATTTCTACCACAGCCCGGCGTCCCGTTACCGGCGAATCCCGTGCAATGCACCCACGAACGGCACCGGATCGACGAAATCAACCCTCCAGGCGCACGGTCTCGCGGGACGAGCGATACCCATCGTCGATCCGGTTCAACGCCGGTATCTGCAGGACATCGGCGGCGAGCTCGACGACCGCTCGGCGCTCCGGTACCGGCAGCGCATCGAACCGCTCGCGAGCATCGGCTGGCAGGTGCTTGCGCAAGCGCCAGGCCTGCCGCGCATCACGTCGGGGCATCGCAGGATCATCGGTCGTTTGGACACTCCAGGCAAGACACATCGCCCGGACATCCGCCGGTGCGCCGGTCAGGACCTGCTCCACCAGGAAGACCAGCTCATCGGAGAGCCCGGACTCGTCGACCACTTGCCGGTCGTCCGACGCCGGCCGTGCCGCCGCCACGTGATCCGGACGCCGGGTCCAAAGTACGCCGGCAAAGATGAGGGCGATCCCGATCGACATGGCGATGTACAGGTATTCGTAGTGCCCAAGCCGGGTCAGGGTTCCGCCCATTGCGACGGCGAGCGTTCCGGTGACAATGAGCGTGCATCCAAGCATCCTGTTGCGATGGGTGCCGGTCTGCCGAAATCGCCAGATGGACCATAACAACCCGCCAACGATGATGCACGTACCGATGGCGTTGATCGCGATCGCCATCACCCGCAGCGCGCCCGACCGGTCGATCGCCTCCCAGCCGTCATCCGCCAGCCGGCTCGCGTCGATCGGCGCGCCGAGGACGAGCGTGACCCATACGGCCGTCAACAGGATTGCCGCGCCTGGTGCGAAACGCCCCATCTTGTTCGGGAAGAGCAGGTAGAGCTCGCCGATCGCCAGGAAGGCGACCACCAGCGCCGGGCCGGTCGCATAATAGACGCGCGCCAGCCCCTCGCTCCAGCCAAGCTCGCGCCCCCAGGCATCGGCACCGGCGGCGAGCGCGAACATCACGAACGCGACGAGCCAGGCGATCTTGTCCGGCCGGGGACGCCGCATCGCGTCGCGGCCGATGACAGCCGCGCACATCGCGGCCAGCACCGCCGATATGATGGGAAAGACAACCACGATTCAGGGGGTCCGTCACGCGCGGCACCCCAATGAGCGCCGCTACCAGCACGTTTGGGGAATTGTACCGTCCAACCGGCGTTCGATGAGCCGCCAGGTGGCTCAGGGAGCCGCCTGCTCGCGTATGAATGCCCCGATATTGGCGATGTCGGCGTCGGTCAGCTGGAAGGTTTGGTACGGACCTGGTTGCGGAGAGTGCCCCTCGCCCTCCCGCAGGATCGGGTACAGCGTGGCATAGTCGATGGTCGACCATGGACCACCAGGCTCGAGGAGATCGGGCGCGCTGCCGGCTGCCGAGTGGCATGTCTGGCAGGTGAACTGGAAACGGGTGCGTCCGAGCGCGGCGGTTCCGGCATTCTCGTCGGCAGGGGACGCGGAAGCCGCCTCGGTCGCCTGCGCGATCGCCGCCGCATCCTGGGTTGGGGTGGGCGTGATCCCCAGCGCCTGGTCGATCTGTTCCTCGGTGGCGCGTCCACACGCGGCGACCATTGCCACCAGAACGATCGTCGCGAGTACGTACCCACGCCGCCGAATTTGCCGTCGCACCACCACCCGCAGCTCCTTGCATCGCGACCACGCGGCCGCTGCGAAGAGATGCCCAGCGGCGTTTTGTTTGGAAGGTGGTGCAAGCGTAGTCAAGTTTCGTACGAGCGTCAACAACACCACCGGACGGGTGCGGGCGCATCCAACCCTGGCACAGCGTCGAAACCTGAATGCCCCCGGTGGTCGCATCGCGCGCAACCATCGGGAGCATTCAGGCTCCGCTCACATGCCGGGACGTCAGGCGTTGTCCTGGGCTGCCTCCCCACGCTCCTGCGCGTCGTCTACAGCCTGGTGGATGTCGTCGGAGGCAGAGTCGATCGTGTCCGTCGCGCTCGAGACGACATCCTCGCCATCGATTTCGCGCTCGATTGCCGACTCGTCCCCGAACGGACTGGTGGGTTCCGGCGCGACCTCGCCACGCGCCTGGTGATATTTCTCCGAGGCAGTGTCCTTGAGCTCGCCGGCGCGCTGAACGAACTGATCCATGGATTCGCGGTTTCCGGCCTTGCCGAAGAGCACCGTCAGCACCACACCGAGGATTGCCCCGACGAGCAGCCCAGCCACAAATCCCGCGGCCGATGCATCATCCTCCTCCTGCCGGCGCGGCAGGCGACGCTCCAGCTCGCGAAGGTCAATCCGTTTTTCAAGCTCCCTGATGTCGAATCGCTGGCCAAGCTCCTTCTCGAGCGCCTGCAGGCGCTTGCGGGTCGCTTTCGTTCGGTCTTTCTCCAGCAGGGCCATGGGTCAACTCCCTTGCTTGTCAGCCGGCGGCACCGAGCTTCGAGGGCGTTCGGTGAGGTGTTCCTGCTTCGCCAGCTTCGACACGCTCTGGTTCTTGCCGGTCACGACGTCGCGCATGGCACGCATGCGGGACAACGAGCCGGTGATCTTCAACAGCGGCTTCACGGCTTCGTCGGTCACGAACTCGGTCGTGCTCCGGATCCGGGCGGCAGAGCCCGTAACCTCGCCCATGCTGCCCTTCGCCTCTTCGAGCAGCGGGATGACGCGATCCTTGATCTGCAGGATCAGGTAGGCAAGCGCCGCGGTGATCGCCGCGAGCAGGATGACGACGACGACAGAACTGAGCACGATGAAGATGATCGCGATATCGCGCAGCTTCTCCAGTGCCGACTGGTCGTCACCCCCCAGCAGGTAGAGCCCCACGGAGACAAGCAGGAACAGCACGAAGGCTGCAACACCTGCCAGAATCCCGTTTCTCCTGGCGTCCTCCATATGTGCTATCCACTCCCCACGGTCATGTCCAACCACCGACGGATCGCCACCTCGATCGCATCGGTGCCGGCTCGCACGTTTCACGCCACGATTGGGCCATCAGACGAGGTGAGCGCTCACCCCGCGGCTCGTGCCGCGCCGTCCGCCTGCCGACGGTGCACTTCGCTGATCGTACCACCACCGAGCACTTCATCATCGCGATAGAAGACGATCGCCTGTCCCGGTGAGGCAATCGGGCCCTCGCCACCGTGAAACTCCGTCGTCGCGCCTCCGGAGCCCGGTTCCCCAAGCGTGATCGTTGCCGGGGACGGCGCGCCGCGGTAGCGCACGACCGCGGACGCGTCGAACGGCTCCTCGGGCCAGGCACCCGCGGTCATCGACACCCGATCGACCGTCACGGCGCTGGCCTGTGCCTGCTCGCGACTCCCCACTACGAGCTGGTTCTCCCGGGTCCTCAGCTGCAACACGAAATATGGCTTCGGGGCAGCGATGCCGATCCCCCGGCGCTGACCAACCGTGTGGTTCACCAACCCCCGATGCTGGCCGATCACCTCCCCGCCTTCGGTGACGATATCGCCGGGACGGGTCACATCGGGCCGGCGGGCACTGACGAAGTCCGCGTACGATCGATTGCCGACGAAGCAGATTTCCTGGCTCTCCGCCTTGTCCGCGACGGGCAGCCCAAACGCATGCGCCAGCTGTCGCACTTCCGGCTTGGTGAGACCTCCCAGCGGGAACTGGATATACCCCAGCTGGTCCTGTGTCATGGTGTAGAGCACATAGCTCTGGTCCTTGCGGGTATCGACCGCGCGGTACAGCCGATGCGGGATGCCGCGACTCGGATCGCCATGCACCACCCGCGCATAGTGCCCAGTCGCGAGGGTGTCCGCGCCGAGCTGACGGGCGCGGTGGACGAGATGCCGGAACTTGACATGCCGGTTGCATTCCAGACACGGGTTGGGCGTGCGGCCCTCGGCGTATTCGTTGACGAAGGTGTCGATCACGGCCTCGCCGAACTCGATCTCCATGTTTATCGCGTAGAACGGAACGCCAATGGCCGCGCATGTGGCACGGGCGTCCTCGATGGCGGGAATGCCACAGCATGGATTGGCGCGATGGTCCTCGTCATCGGGGGAGAACAGGCGCAGATTCATGCCCACGACGCGATAACCGCGCTCCCGCATGACGAGCGCGGTGACGGCACTGTCCACGCCGCCACTCATGGCGACGACGACGGTCTTACCGGCGCCGTCGCGCGGTCCGATCCTGTCCTCGCGCAGGAGCGCGCTGGTATCGATGCTGGTATCGGGCGTCAGGGGCCCCGGCCGAGTGCGGGCGCAGGATGTCATGGGTGGTGCTCTGCCTGTCCCGACCGGCACGGCGCCGGATGGCCCCAAAACGACCGGGATTGCGGGTCGATTTCTTCCCCAGCGAGTGTAGCACGCAGGCTGGCACCTTCAGGTAACGCCGGGGTGTGGTACGCTGGTCGTCATGAGTGTCCGTACACCCTTGATCGACATGCAGGCGTAGAGTATGGCTATGGCAATTCGGCGGCCGATGGGCCGCCCGTTCGGTATCGAGGACACACAGGTGAGCGAGAAGCGCGGCTCAACGGCTCGACCCCCTGCACCAATCGATGACAGCATCGCCGCCACCCAGCTGTGGCAGGCGGTGCTGGCTGAAGTGCGCCGGGAGATGAATCGGAACGCCTACGAGAACTACTTCCGCAACACCACACTTCAGACGGTAGACGACGAAACGGCCGTCGTGAGCGCGCCGAATGCATTCACGGCCACCACGTTGCAGTCCCGGTACGCCAGTCCGGTCGAGCGGGCCATTCATTCCCTCACCGGTCAGCGCCTGCGCGTGGAGTTCGTCGTCCATGCCACCAGGGAATCCGAACGCCCCCACCCTCGTCCGCCGCGGCCAGCTTCCAGGCGAACCGCTCCCGAAACCACCGATCGACACCGCGAGGACGGCCCGGCGCTGGGCAACCGTCAGCTCGAGCTGGCTCGTCCGGGCGTGCAGGGGCTGAACCCGCGCCTCACCTACGATACCTACGTCGTCGGGTCGTCGAACCGTTTCGCCCACGCGGCGTCCCTCGCCGTGGCCGACCAGCCCGGCGGCAAGTTCAACCCCTTCTTCGTGTATGGTGGCGTCGGACTCGGCAAGACCCACCTCCTCCACGCCATTGGGCATCGCGCCGTGGAGAACGCGCCGGATATCAACGTGGCGTATGTCTCGTCCGAGACTTTCACGAACGACCTCATTAACGCCATCCGGGCGCAGAAGATGGACGACTTCCGGGCGCGCTACCGCACTATCGACATCCTCATGATCGACGACATCCAGTTCATCGCCGGCAAGGAAAGCACGCAGGAGGAGTTCTTCCACACCTTCAACGCGCTGTACCAGAACGGCAAGCAGGTAGTTATCAGCAGCGACCGGCCGCCGCGCTCCATCGCCGCACTGGAGGATCGCCTGCGCTCCCGCTTCGAAGGCGGCCTGATCGCGGATGTGCAGCTGCCGGATTACGAAACACGTATCGCCATCCTGCGCAGCAAGGCCGACGAGCTTGGCGTCACGCTGCCCGACGACCTCATCGAATACGTCGCGCATCGCGACCAGACCAACATTCGCGAGCTCGAAGGCGCGCTCAACAAGATCCTGATGACTGCCCAACTCTACAAGCGCCGGCTGGATGTCCAACTGGCGATGGAAGCCCTCACCGACGCATCGTTCGCCCAGCGTCGCAGCGCCACCACCGCCACCGACGTGCTCAAGGCGGTCTGCGCGGAGTTCGGTGTATCGGAGAAGGACCTGCTCGGGCGGAACCGCAAGCGGGAGATCGTCCGTCCCCGGCACGTCGCGATGTACCTCCTGCGCGAGGAGACGGAGAGCTCGCTGGTCGAAATCGGGCGCACGCTCGGCGGTCGCGACCACACGACCGTGCTCCATGGGGTGGAGAAGATCGAGCGGGACCTGGAGACGGATACACAGCTGCGGAGCCGCATCATCGCCATTCAGGAAGCGCTGCTCACCGGCAACGGGTAACCCGTGACGCCATCGGACCGGGCCAGACTGGAGAACCGCCCATGGCACGCTACGCGTTTCGACTCCGCGTCCGCGAAGATCGCCTCGACGACTACAAGATGCATCACCAGGCCGTGTGGCCGGAACTGCTGTCCGACCTGCGCGCGGCAGGCTACCGGAACTACAGCATCTTCGCCGACGGCCCCGAGCTCTTCGGCTACCTGGAATGCGACGACTGGGACGCCGCCCAGCGTGCCCTCGCCAACAGCGACGCCAATCGGCGGTGGCAGGCGTTCATGAGCGATTTCCTGGCGACACCGGTCGATCCCGACGACGAAACGTCGGTGCGAATGCTCGAGCCGGTCTTCTACCTGGAATAGACGGCGATCGTCCCGGCACGAGCTGACGTCCAGTGGTTGACCCGCGTTCGCGAAATCGCTAGCATGCAGCAGGTATTCGCCGTCAGGAGCCGGAGCCTTACACCATGCCGACGCTTGCGGTCATCACGGACGAAATCAGCAGCGATCTCGATCACGCGCTTGATGTGTGCAACGAGCTGGGTATCGGCGCAGTTGAATTGCGCACGGTGGGATCGGAGAACATCGTCGACATCGACGATGCCGGTATCGAAGCCATCCGCGACACGCTTCTGCGACACGACTGCGCGGTGGTGGGGATCGCCTCGCCGTTCCTGAAGTCGGATTTCTGGGGAGAGAACGAGTTCGAGCATCAGCGCCAAATGGCCGTGCTGCGGCGATCGATCGCCATCGCGCATACGCTGGACGCCCCGCTGGTGCGGGCGTTCAGTTTCTGGCGTCAGTCACAGCCGGAGCAGCTGCACCAACCCGCGCTCTCCGCGTTGACCGAGGCGGCAGCGATCTGCCACGATTCCGGCGTGTTGCTGGGGTTCGAGAACGAGCATGCCTGCACCGCCGCCACGGGGGCGGAGGCGGCGTGGTTTCTTGACCGCATTGATGACACCACGATCGGGATCATCTGGGATCCGGGCAACGAGGCCGTGGTCGGCTCCAGCCCCTTTCCGGAGGGATACCAGCACATCCGCACGCGGGTGCATCACGTCCACCTCAAGGACGCAAAGGCCATCGCCCATGACCCTACCTTTGTCGTGATGGGCGACGGCGCGATCGACTATGTGGGGCAGTTTCGGGCGCTGGCGGAGGACGGATACGACGGTGCCCTCTCGCTGGAAACCCATGTCGGGTCCACCGACGCGGAAAAGGAAGCAGCAAGCCGGGCCAGCATCGAGGGCATTCGCCGCCTTGCGAATGAGGCCGGCCTGGCACTTGCCTGAGCGTCGCAGGTCGCGACGCGGGCACACCGGGCTTGCCCCGGACCATCACCACCAGGGAGCAAACACCAACCATGGCGTTCAATGTCAAGAAGCGGGGAAAGCTGACATACTACTACCAGGGTGATCGGCCGGTTCTTTCGGCGCTGGTCACCGAAGAACAAGGGGACGGCGACCTCAGAATCCACTTTGCCGGTCTGACCGGCGGATATTCGGCCAAGGGTGTCCTCGAGCTCGATGAGTTGGTGACGATGGACCCGCACCGGGAGATTCCGCTGGTGTTTGCCTGCTGGGAGAAGTGGCTGCGCGACGCCGGTATCGCCGAATCGCTGCGCGAGATCGACTTTATCGAGATGCACGCGTTCGGGTGCCAACCGAAATCGCCGAACCCACTTGTGGATCCGGCGGGATACGTTGCCGAGCAGCAACGACTGCGGACAGCCTACGCAGAGGCCTATTCCGGCTACTTCGCCGATCATTTGCCGGACAATGGCGTGCCGTGCCGGTTCACCGTGCATCTGGTGGATGTACCCGATCAGGCCGCATCCTATGAATTCTATAGTGTCGGGCTCCTGCAGCGATCGTAGGCAGGCGAGACCGACACCACGACGGAGCAGACATACGCATGACACAGGACGTGGACCCGAAGCAGCCGGCCGATGACCGTAACTCCGGGGAGATCGACGAAGACACCCGACAGATCCACAGGGAAGCCGAAGAGCTTTCGGAAGCATCTCAGGGCGAGCTGGTCACCGCGTTCATCGAGATTCCTCGGGGGAGCCGCAACAAGTACGAGTACGACGAAGAAGCCGGGGTCTGGCGGCTCGACCGCGTCCTCTATTCATCGGTTCACTATCCGACCGACTACGGCTGGATTCCCGATACGCTCGCCGAGGATGGCGACCACCTCGACATCCTCGTGCTGGTCCAGGAACCGACCTTCCCCGGCTGCCTGATCGAAGCGCGGCCGCTCGGCGGGCTCGACATGTCGGACGAGGCCGGGCGTGATTTCAAGGTCCTCGCGGTCCCGGAGTACGACCCTCGCTTCTCGCACTACCAGACGCTGGAGCAGGTCGGGCCGCATTGGCTTCGGGAAATCGAAACGTTCTTCCAGACCTACAAGCTGCTCGAGGACAAGGAAACCGAGGTTCTCGGCTGGCACGATCGCAGCCATGCCCTGAAGGTGCTGCAGGAGTGCCGCGAGCGCTACACCCGCACCGGTGGTCACTGACACGCGGATGCGCCGTCGGCTTGACGCTGCCGCTATACTATACTTCGTGAAGTATTTCGGTATTGCGCCAATATCGGCGCATGGATCATAGAATCGAGCACCGATGAGCACGACGAATAGACTGGCCGGATACCGCGAGCGGCGCGACGGTTTCTTCCGCGACCATGAGAACTCGCCGTTGACCGGCGAGCAGAAGGAGGGGTTCTCGGGTCTTCGGTACTTTCCGGAGAACCCGGAGCTGAGCCTGACGCTGGCCATCGACGAGAGCGGCCCCGGCGTCGGCGAGACGATCCAGGTCGGTACGCTGAGCGGCGAAGCCAAGGAGTACATTCGCGCAGGGCGCATCAACTTCGAGGCGGACGGCGCACCGGTGACCCTGACCGTCTTCAAGGATACCGAGCGGGGCCGCTATTTCATGCCGTTCCGCGACGGCACCGCCGGCGAGGAGACGTACGCGGTCGGCAGGTATCTCGACCCCAAGGCGCGCCCGGATGGCACACTTGTGGTGGACTTCAACCTCGCCTACAACCCGTATTGCGCCTACAACACCGGCTGGACCTGCCCGATCCCGCCGTTCGAGAACATCACAAAGGTGCCGATCCGCGCCGGCGAGATGGATCCGGGGCTCCTGCCGCACGACGAATAGTCCAGGGGCTGCGGGCCGTCGACCTGCCTACGCCGATCGATCCGGCTCGACATCAACACATGCACACCCCCGGACGCAGTGAACTGGTCCGGGGGTTTCCTGTCCTGTCTCGTGATCAAAGCGTTCAGCAGGGAATCCGATCGCAGCAACTGGGTCGGGCAAATCGACTGCCGATCCACTCCGAGAAGTCACCGGTCAGGCGGGTGACTGCCGCTTCGTCCAGGTCGGCGCCGGCGAGGCGACTCAACATCGCGCCGAAAGCCTCCCGCGGCCAGGTGTAGGTGGCGCGCCGCGACTCCCGGTAGACGCATTGCTCCGTCATGAAACGCAGCTCCGCCAGCGTCCACCCATCATCCATCCCCTCGACCATGAACATGGTGGGGCCTGTCTGGACCACGAACGGGATTGTCAGCGACGTATCACAAGCCGGTCTCGTGTCCGCGAGGATATCGTGCGGAGTCCACGGGACGCAGTCCCCATCGCTCAACAGCGGGGAAAGTGGATCGTAGTTGCCGGGCCAGGTCGGCTCCATCGAATGATCCTGTCGTGAGTCGGGTGGCAACGAAAACGAACGCCACGATGATCGATAACCTGCCAGTCCCGTAAAAGGGTAGCACTTCGACGGCGGGCTGTGCCAACGTGGCAGAAGGCCGGAAAACCTGTGCAACCGGTGAAGCCGCGACCCGACATCGCAGATGCCGGGACGTGTCAGCACAACGTCAGCCGGATGCACGAACGATGTGGATCTCGTCGGCCACCCAGGGCTCGCCGTTGACGTCGATGCTGAGCCCCAGTCTCCCGACCGGCCAAGGTTGATCATCCTCCCAGGTAAGGGTCCAGGCAATCCACGCGTCTTCCCGCCCGGACGCAATAGTGATCGGTTCGGGAGTGAGCTCGGGCAGCGGATCGCCGTCGATGGTCCACACCGCCTCGATCACCGTGCCGGGCGGCAAGGATTCGGCATGAATGGCGGCTACCACGTGATCCGCATCGTTCGGCAACGAGTTCAGGGTGTCGAGCGGCTCGCCCGTGTCGCGGTCGACCGCCGACGTCCAATTGATCTCGCCGATTGTCAGGGACATCGGTGTTGCCGTCGGTGTCGCCTCTGCGGTCGCGGTCGCGTTGGAACCCGGGGCATCATCCGAGCCGCACGCGGCAAGCACGAGGCACAGGACAACTACCAGCGCCACGAATCGCACCTTCGACATTACGTGTTTCGGCACCTGCCAACGTGTCGCACTATCACCAGCCCCCCTGCCCTCGCGTTACCATGTCGCTCAGAATTGTACCCCCAGCGCCGACACCGGCGTCGGCAGCCGCGGCGTACGACGACGATGATCGAGGATCACACACCCATGACCAAGGCACCACATGAATCTGCCGACCGCATCGAGCGCGCGCGCCGAAGCGCGCGGAGACGCGCAAATGACGATCGCCAACTGCTGCGATGGACCGACGAGGACCGCGACGCCGCCGCCGCGTTTACCCACGCCGATCAGTGGCGCGTACTCCGCATCCTGGGGGAATTCGTCGAGGGGTTCGATGCCCTCGCCGAGATGGGTCCGGCAATCACGGTCTTCGGCTCGGCCCGGACCGCCGAGGACGCGCCGATGTACGGCAAGGCACGCGAGACCAGCCACCTCCTCGCGGAAACCGGGTTCGCGATCATCACCGGTGGCGGTCCAGGCACGATGGAGGCATCCAACCGGGGCGCGTCGGATGCTGGTGGGGAATCGGTCGGTGTCGGGATAGACCTCCCGTTCGAGCAGGGCACCAACGCTTACGTCACCCTGCCGCTGGAGTTCCGCTACTTCTTCGTGCGCAAGACCATGTTCGCCAAGTACGCCTGCGGCTTCGTGTTCTTTCCCGGCGGATTCGGCACGCTGGACGAGCTCTTCGAGGCGTTGACGCTGATCCAGACCGGCAAGCTGGATGCCATGCCCGTGGTGCTCTTCGGCTCCGATTATTGGGAAGGACTGATCGACTGGATTACCCACACGGTCCTGGGCGAAGCCAACATCTCGCCCGGCGATCTCGATCTCATGACGATTACCGACGATCCACGCGAAGTCGTCGACATCATGCTTGCCGGCATGCGCCAGCGCAACGCGGACGAGGGCGAGAACCGGTCGGATCGGGTTCAGACAGATTAGCGTCTCGTCCTGAGGGTGGGGTATCATGAGGCGCGCTCAGCGTCAGACGCACCCGCCGGTTTGCGTTCGCCCCCGCCATCATCCCCCAACCGGGCAGGTTTTCCACGGAGGCATGTCGTCGTATGCGACAACATCAGATCCGTCTCGACGGACCCGACCCTGACTTCCCCGAAGACGGACGGCTGCCGCTGCTTCCGCTCAAGAATGTCGTTATTTTCCCGCGCAATGTGGTCACCCTGCTGATCGCCCGCAATCGCTCGATCCATGCGATCGAGGAGGCGCTCACCGGAGACCAGGAGCTGGTCGTCACCACCCATCGCGACGCGATCGTCGACGACCCCGAGCCGGAGGATATGTACGACATCGGCACGCGGGTCAGCATCCTGTCCGCGGAGCGACAGCAGGGCGGCAACTTCCAGGTGGTCCTGGAGGGGCTGGGGCGGGTGCGCATCACGGAATACCGGCACGACCGCCCCTTCTACACCGTGATGCCCATCGACCTGATCGAGCCGGACCACGATCCGAACGAAGCCCGGATCATGATTGAGCACGTCCAGGAGCTTGCTGGCCGTTACGCCGACGCCCGGGACACCTTGTCGAACGAGGTACTGGAGATGGTCCAGCAGGCGACCCATCCGGGCCATCTCGCCGACATGCTCGCCACCCAGATCTTCGAGGACGTCCCCCGTCGCCAGCGCCTGCTGGAAACGACGGACCCAATCGTCCGTCTCGAACGCCTCGGCGCCCGCCTCACCGACCAGCTCGATGTCGTCGAGCTCGAACGCCGCATCCACGATCGCGTCCGAGACAAGATGGACCAGTCGCAGCGTGAATACTACCTGCGCCAGCAGCTCGAAGTCATCCACAGCGAGCTCGGGGGCGGCGATGGCAACGAGTTCGACCAGCTGCGCAAGGCGATCGACGCGCGCGGCATGGCGCCCGCCGTCCACGAAAAGCTGATTCGCGAGCTCGCCCGGCTGGAGCGCATGCCTGGCGTCTCCGCCGAGGCGACGGTGGCGCGCACCTACATCGACACGATGCTTGCCCTCCCGTGGACCGAGACTACCGACGACCGGATCGACCTCGACGAAGCCGATCGGGTGCTCAACACCGATCACTATGGCCTCGACACCGTCAAGGAGCGCATTTCGGAGTTTCTCGCGGTTCGCAAGCTGACTACCGAGGCGGGCACCACGACGTCGTCACAGATCCTGTGCCTGGTCGGCCCGCCCGGTGTCGGCAAGACCAGTCTCGGGCGGTCGGTGGCCGAGGCAATGAACCGGAAGTTCGTCCGCGTGTCGCTGGGCGGCGTGCGGGATGAGGCCGAAATTCGTGGGCATCGCCGCACCTATATCGGCGCGATGCCGGGGCGGATCATCAACGCCATGAAGACCGCCGGATCGCTGAACCCGGTCATCCTGCTCGACGAGATCGACAAGCTCGCCTCGGATTACCGGGGGGATCCGACCGCGGCGATGCTGGAGGTACTCGACCCGGAACAGAACGCCACCTTCACCGACCACTACCTCGACGTCGTCTACGATCTCTCCCAGGTGCTGTTCATCACCACCGCCAACTCGGCGGCGCACATCCCCGGACCGCTGCGCGACCGCATGGAGATGATCGAGGTCTCCGGCTACACCGAGGACGAGAAGATCGAGATTGCCAGCCTGCACCTGCTCCGCCGCCAGCTGCAGGCGAGCGGACTCACCGAGCAGTCGGTCGACATCTCGCCCGACCTCTGGCGCGACCTCATTCGCGGATACACGCGGGAGGCCGGCGTTCGGGGACTGGATCGGGCGATCGGGCAGCTACTCCGCAAGGTGGCCACCATGGTGGTGCGCGGCAAGACCGACCCCAACGGTGTTGTCATCATCGACGTGCCGCGGATCGAGGAGTTCCTCGGGCCGCGCCGGTTCGGGTTCGACCAGGATCTCGGCGGCAGCCAGATCGGGCTCGCCATCGGCCTCGGTACGACCGAAATCGGCGGCGAGATCATCCCGGTCGAGGTGGCTACCATGCCGGGCCGGGGCGGGTTGACGATCACTGGCCGCGCCGGCGACGTGATGCAGGAATCGGCCCGGGCGGCCCTCTCCTACGCGCGGTCACGGTCGGACGAGTTGCGGATCGATAGAGACTTCCAGGAATCGCTCGATCTCCACATCCACCTGCCGGAAGGCGCGACGCCGAAGGACGGCCCATCGGCCGGCATCACCATGGCGACCGCGGTGATCTCCGCGTTGACGCGGCGTCCCGTTCGCAGCGACACGGCCATGACCGGGGAGATCTCGCTGCTGGGCCGGGTGTTGCCCATCGGCGGCATCCGCGACAAGGCGCTGGCCGCGCACCGGCACGGTGTCCGCCGCCTGATCGTGCCCATCGAGAACAGCCGCGACCTCCACGACATCCCCGCCAATGTGCGCGAGGAGTTGGACATCGTGCTCGTGAACACGATGGACCAGGTGATCCAGGAAGCGTTGATCCTTGACGACCAGCAACTCGAGGAAATGCACGACATGACCAGCCGCAGCTACCGGAACATGCCAAGGATGACACCGGACATCGTCGATGCGGCCACCCGCTGACGATGCGGCCCACGCGCGCGAGCTTGATCGCATCTGGGTTGAGGAGACCGGATCCCGCCATACGATCCGCGTCGCTGTCCGGGCGCTGGTCGTCCGCGACAACCGCATCCTGCTCATGCGTCTCGCGTTTCCGGGGGCCTCCTGGTTCTTCCCCGGAGGCGGCCTGGAGTTCGACGAGGCGCTGGAAGGTGGACTCCGGCGCGAGCTTGCCGAGGAGATATCGCTGGATGTCGACCGCGTGGCTTACCGCCTGGTAGCCAACAATCGGTTTCGGCGCGACGGCGGCATCTTCCACCTGATCGAGCATTTCTTCGAGGTCACCCCGGCCACCAAACGTTTCGAGAGCCTTGAAGCCGGCGTGCTGGCCGAGTGGCACGCACTCGAATCCATCGGCGCGATAAATGTCCGTCCCCATGGCGTACGGAACATTCTCTCCGACCCGAAATGGCGCGAAGTGCGGATGCTCGAAAGCGACTGATTCGGAATTCCTCTGAGAAGTGCCCGATGGCGTAGTAGCGGCGACTTGGTCGCGCACCCTTCACGCCCCACGCCCAGCACCGAAGCCGCCAATGTCGCCTTCGCGCAGGATTCAGACTCAACGCCAGGCGACATTGGCCGGTGCGAACCATCGCGTGGTCGTATGAAAGGTACGCGGGCACGTGCGCCGCTACCTCATTTCAGCCTCCCTGCAAGCCTCGCAGGGCCTGATACTACCGCGCGGGTCGTGGCACAGCGGCCGAGCCGAGAGGCATGTTTTCGACCGCCGCGGGCTGACCATCGTCAGCTCGTGCAGGAGTCGAGACCTTGTCGAGCGCTTCCACCCTGCCCAAATCTTCGAGCCGATCGACAGCACCGAGCGGCTCGCCCAGGAGCTGGGCCGCGATGGGACCGACGGACTCTGGATCGCCGCTCGTCGCCATTCGGAACGTACCCGGTCGGTCTGACCGGCGCACCAGTTGCTTCTCGGTGAGCACAACATCGAGCCGGCGGGCAATCGCCGCGCCACTGTCAATCACAGCGACACCAGACCCGACGTACCGTTCGATCGCGCCGCGCAGAAACGGATAGTGCGTGCATCCGAGCACGACAAAATCAACCTCCGCGGCCAGCATCGGGTCGAGCAGCGGTTGCAGCGCGGCAACCACCTCGGGTCCGTCGAGCACACCTCGCTCCACCAGCTCGACCAGCCCCGTGGCGGCGACACGATGGACGGTGACGCCACCGCCATACGTCTCGATGAGCCACTGGAGCCGCTCGCCGGCGACGGTCCGGGGGGTGGCCAGCACGCCGACCGAGCCGGTCCGCGTCCGCTCGACGGCAGGCTTGACCGCCGGTTCGAGTCCGATCAGCGGCACGTCGGGAAACACCTCGCGCAGGTGGAACACCGCCATCGCGCTGGCGGTATTGCAAGCGATAACGACCGTCTTCGCGCCGGCATCGATCAAGGTGCCGACCATCAGCTCCGAGCGCGCGCAAATCTCCTCGGGGGATCGAATCCCATACGGGCAGTACGCGTTGTCGGCAACATAGACCAGATCCTCACCAGGCAACCGGTGACGAAGCTCGCGTACGACACTCAGGCCGCCGAGACCGGAATCGAAGACACCGACAGGAGCTTGCGATAGAGTGGGCTGGGAGGGCACCGGATTCCTCGGGGATTACGATTGACACTGCCTGCGGCAACCCCGGAGGCGTACCGGCAGAGGATCGACAAGGACGTTATGGTCAGTGTACCAACGCCGGTCCCGAATATCCTCCCTCGACGAGGTCAGCTCGGCAGGTTCCATGCCGGTCGCTCGACCCGGGTGCCCTCGGCGCCGAGCCGCCAGGAGTGCAGCAGGGTCCACTGCATCGACTCCCACCATGCGCCGGCCCAGTCGCGGCTCCGAACCGCGACCAGATGAAACACTTCCGCCATGAACGACGACGGGCCGATGGGTTCCGCGTCGCGCAAGAAGTCGATCAGCTCGCCGGTCAGCCCCTTCGGGATGTCGCCCATCGCCAGGGTCAAATGGGCGTGGAACGTATCCATCGCGCCCTCGACCGGCGTGAAGTCGCAGTCCTCGCGCACGAGCGGCAGCAGCGCGGTGAAGACGTTCTCGTGCAATCGCTGGAGCGGCTCGTTCACACTGCCATCCCCCAGGTGCTGGATGTCGATCACCGGGCCGCCGCTCCGCCCGAACGGGATCACGCCGCCGTTGACGACCTCGAACGACTCATGGTGCACCATCGCCGGCTCCAGCGCCGCGACCATCGCCTCCACACTCGCGTCGGATCGAAAGAACCCCTTGATCGTCGCGTGCGGCATGAACCGGCCGGCGCACGTCGAGCCATACTGGCGCGCGACCACATCGTGGATCTCCGCCTGGGCACGAGACATTGCCAGCGATGGACGCAGGTACAGACCGAACCGGATATCCGGTTGCCCCTCGACCACGGCCGCCATCAAGACCCCGCGCGTTCGCGCGCGGCGGCAGGGTGAGCTGCCCCGCGTTGCGCCTCCGGCACCGATGCCCAGAAATGGAGTTCGCGCTCGGGGAGTCGCGGCAACTCCTCGCCGTCGAGTAGCGTGAGGGTATTCACCAGCAGCTTCCCGCCCGCACGTTCGTTCATCCAGACGTCGTGGAACGCGTAGTCGCCCTCGTCGAGCCGGAACAACGCAACATCGGCCGGGCTGCCCGGCGCGAGGGTCCCCAGATGATCCAAATGGACCGCACGCGCGGCGTTGACCGTGGCGCTTGCGATGACGTCCTCGATCGGCATGCCGAGATTGATGAACTTGCTCAGGGTGGTGGGCAGGTCGAACATCGGCCCCTGGATCGCCATCTGGTGGATATCGCTGGAGATCACGTCGGGCGGGATGCCCTGGTCCAGCATCGCCTCGGCGACCTCGTAGCTGAACGAGCCGGTGCCATGGCCGATGTCGAACACCAACCCCTGGTCCTTCAGCGCTTTGATGGCGGGATCGACCTTGCCGTCTGCGCCGACGATGCGCATGTCCTGCCCGGTGAAGCAGTGCGTGAGGATATCGCCCGGCCGGAGGTATTCGGCCACCTCCGCCAGCGAGGGTGGCGAACCGCCGATGTGCGTCATCAGCGGCAGGCCCACCCGGTCGGCCAGCTCGCGCGCCTTCTGCATCGGCAGGATTCCGGTGCCGCGGGTGGTACGGCTGTCGATGCGCGCCTTGATGCCGAGGATGATGTCGCGGTTGCGCTCGACCACACCGCTGGCAAGGTCGACATCGAGGTAGTCCGGGTTCGAAAGCTCCCAGGTCGGGGCGACCAGACCGATCGAGCTGAGGTTGAGCAGGGCATAGATGCGCGACCGGTTCGGCTCGACGATGTACTCGCGGAAGCCGGGGAACGTGTACCCGCCGGAGCTGCCCACGTCGAGCCAGGTCGTCACACCCGTACGCGCCGCGACGGGATCGGGCTCGATCCCCCAGTAGGTCACACCCCAGTAGACGTGCGTGTGGAGGTCGATCAGGCCTGGGGTGACGATCTGCCCGGTTGCGTCGATGTGCTCGCGGCCTGACTCGGGAATGACGCTGTCCCCGACCGCCGCGATGATTCCGTTGGCGATGGCGACGCCAGTCACCCGGCTGACGCCGTTCGCGGGATCGATCACGTGCCCGCCCGTGATGACGGTATCGTACCGATGCCCGTTCGGCTGCGATTCCTGATTGGCTGCCATGACTGTATCGTTCCCCTGTCGATGATCCAATAATCACGCTCTGCGGCAGCATACCCGCCTGGTCGAGGAAGGCAAGAGCGTTATGCGAGGAATCGACAGGTAACGCCCGTCCCCAGGACGGGGGGCGCGACGCCGGACTCCTCGTGAACAGTGGCTACGAACTCTCCATCTGATCGCGAATCCTGGCCAGGATGTTCCATTTGTCGCGGGTCCGCACCAGACCCGCCGAATACCAGGCGATTCCCGCCACCGGTTCCTGTTGT
>JAUIGA010000263.1 GCA_030430125.1 Chloroflexia bacterium
CACTGGAACAACACGCACGAAGCCGACTGGGAGATGATCCAGCTCTTTTGGGACGATGTCGACGGGGTCGAAGGGGCGCTGGAGCGACCGCCTGACAGGGTCGGGTATTCGCAGCACGGCAACGGCGAGCTGGCCACATGGGGTGACGAGAAGATACAGCTCGACGACGACACACACCCGCGCGTCTATCCCGCCGCGGGTTCCCACGCCAGTTTCTACTCGCAGGAGACCTTTCTCGCCTGGGGCGAGAACCGATCGGGATTCGGATGCGACGTCACGCTGGCGCCGTCCGTACCGGTTCAACTTTCGGCCGTGGTCGTCCCGGACGAAATCGATCCGGGCGGCGATTTCGCCTGGCTGCTGTACGAAGGGATCTGGGGCGAACGCCAGCCCGGTCCCTTCAACGGCATCGCTGGAGCAGGGTTCAACTCCAGATGGATCGACCCATGGGAAGCGACGGAGAACTGGCGCCCGTTCAGCATCGTCGTTCCGGGCTCGAATGCACTTGGGCCCACGATGACCGATGCATTCTGCGGACTCACAGAGCTGGGCTCGCGCGCGCTCATCTACACCTTCATCTTTCCCTGGATCGGCATCCCCCTTGTCGTCGCCACGATTGCCGCACTCTTGTTCTTCTTCAAGAGGTCCCGCCGGTACTTCAGGCGGGCGCTCCGGCTGTATGGGGCGAACTGGCGACTGTTCGTTGGCATTGGCCTGGTTGCGATCCCGATCGGTATCGCCTTCAACATCGTGCAGGCATTCTTCATCAGCCGCGATCCACTGGAATACATCGTTGAATGGTTCGACAGCACCGCAGGGGCCCGGCTTTCGGCGGTGTTGGCGATCGGCGGTGTGCAGCAACTTGCCATGTTGCTGATCATCGCACCGGCCGTGATCCAGGCTGTCGCCGACCTCCATCGGGGGGAAGCCGCCAGCGTCGCGCGATCATATAGACTTGCCGCGACCCGCGCGCTCCCGATCGCCGTCGCGTTCCTGATCATCCTGGTTCTCGCGGGTCTCCCGCTCCTGTTCGTCATTGGTCTGCCCCTCACCATCTGGCTCGTGGTGCGGTGGCAATATTTCGTACAGGTTCTGGTGTTCGATCGTGAGGAGACGGGCGCCGGCGCGTTGCGAGAGAGCGCGAGACTGGTGTGGCGGCGATGGTGGAAGACGCTCTTCGCGGTCTTCATCTTCGACCTGCTGGCAACCGCTCCGGGAATCCTCGTCGGGTTCGGGTTGCTGACGCTCGGTCGAACCGCGGTCGGGTTTGCCAACGCCGTGAGCAGCGTGTTCTATGCGCTGACAATTCCCGTCGCGGTCATTGCCGTGACGTTTATGTATCTCGAACGCAAATCGGAGCTGATGGAACCGACCGGGAACGACGCGCCCACCCAGCGTGATTCCAATCCGGCCTGACGATCACCGCAGGCTCGATTCCGTCGTGTACCATGGTGCCACGATCACACGTCACTGCTGGAACTGCGCGCGATGGTACGGGAGGAGAGGTGCATGGCGACGCTCACGGTGTTCAAGTTCGACACCCCGGAGGGTGCCGATCAGGCGGAGATGGTTGTCAATAACCTGCAGCAGCAGAATCTCATCGTCGTGCAGGACTGGGCCGTTGTGTCCTGGCCAGCCGGTGCGAAGAAGCCGACGACGAAGCAGGGTCGCGGGCCGGTCGCGAGGCGCAGTCTGGACGGCACATTTTGGGGCATGCTGTTTGGTCTCATCTTCTTCATGCCCCTGATCGGTGCTGCGGTCGGTGCGGCGGTCGGTGCCGTATCCGGGGTGCTCAGTCATGTGGGCATCGACGACGACTTCATCAAGGAGACTCGTGCGCAGGTCACCGAGGGAACCTCGGCGATCTTCCTGATGACGACCAATGAAGTCGGCGATCGGATCACGGAGTCCTTCAAGCAGCTTCCGCCGCACACGCTGATCGCCAGCAACCTGTCCGACGAAGGCGAAGCGAAGCTGAAGGAGCATTTCGGAGCGTGACCTCCAGGCCAATGCCCACGCTCATTTCGCGCATATTCGCAGAGCAGGCAAACCGCCTCATGGCATGATCCGATCGGTACCGCTCCTGAATCGATGCCATCGGCAACGGCAGCCGCCTCGTGCCCGCCACCACGGTCTGGCATCCGGGTTGCGTTATGCCGATTCCCGGTGAGGTGTAGCCCGGTGGGCAGTGCAGGATTGATCACCCGTCAACTCGATGAAATCCACGCCATGTTCGCGGGACTCGGACACGGCGAGGTTGCGACATACATTCCCGAGCTGAGCCACGCCAACCCCGAACTGTTCGGAATTGCCGTCGCAAGCCGGAACGGCGGTGTCTACACATCCGGGGACGCCGATTCGCCGTTCACGATCCAGTCGATTTCCAAGCCGTTCGTTTACGCCCTGGCGCTCGCTGACCACGGTCGGGAGCACGTGCTTTCGCATGTCGGTGCCGAACCGAGCGGCGAAGCCTTCAACGCCATCAGCCTGGATGCGGAATGCGGACGTCCAGCCAACCCGATGATCAATGCCGGTGCGATTGTAACCACGTCGCTGATCTCGGCAAACACGCCAGAGGCGCGGTTTGAGCGCATCCTCGACACGCTGTCAGCGTTCGCGGGACACCCACTCGATGTAGACGAAGATGTCTATCGATCCGAGCTCGCGACGGGCGACAGGAACCGCGCCCTCGCCTACCTGATGCGCGGTGCCGGTTCCCTGAACGCGGCGGCAGACGAGACGCTGGATGTCTATTTCCGCCAGTGTTCGGTATTGGTAACGGCGCGAGACATCGCCGTGATGGCAGCCACTCTCGCGAATGGCGGAACACATCCCATCACGGGACGTTCAATCGTGCCGGACGATGTTGCCAGTCAGGTCCTCACGATCATGGCGACATGTGGCATGTACAACTATTCAGGGGAGTGGCTCCTGCGTGCCGGATTGCCGGCCAAGAGCGGCGTGGCGGGCGGCGTTGTTGCCGCCAGTCCGGCACATTTCGGCCTCGGGTTGTTCAGCCCGCCGCTCGATCGCCGTGGCAACAGCATCAGGGCGATCGCCGCCTGTCAGGAGCTGTCGGATCGCTTTGACCTGCACCTGATGCGTCAACCCAACCGCCCCACGCCGAACATGTACCACCACTCGTTGGCAGAGCGTCCCTCGAGCGCCTGGAATGGTGATAAACGTGTAGAAATCCGCGTCATCCAGGGAGATGTCGGGTTCGCCGACGCCGAGATCCTGCTTCGCTCCGTCGACCACCTGCTGAACCAGGGACCAGCGATGCAAGCGGCGTCATGCGTCGTCCTCGATCTCAGCGGTGTCCGATCCATGTGTCGGGCGGCCGCTGCGATGGTTTCGGGAATCGAGCGCGAGCTGTCCAACGCCGGGGTCGACGTGGCGGTCGTCGCAAGCGACAGCGCCATCGTGCCAGCCGGCGCGACATTCCCGTCGGTCGATCGCGCCCTGGACTGGTGGGCCGACATGGCCCGCCATCGGGATCGGTAACACGTCCATCGTTCCGGACGGGGCATAGTGTCGCTACACATCGTCGATCGGCGGACGGCGGCGCACACGTCTGGTCGATGGCGAATCGCTACCCGCTCGTCGCCCACCGGCGTCTGGCCGGTCGTCGATGTATGACGCTGTTTCTGGATACCGGCGGCGCTGCGTCGGGCGCTCGTCTGGTGGTGGTTGCCTGCGGCGTCGTTCCGGTGGCATATCCGGATATGGCTCGCGACGTTCCCTGCGCGAAGGCGATGCCGGCGCGCGCTCGACGCCACGAGCAGGCCGCTCGGCAAGCGGGTCAGCGATACGAAAGATCTGGTACAGCACGATCGCGCCGAAAGTGCCCAGCGTGATGCCCTCGAAGGTGAAGTTGCCAAAGTGCACCGTGTAGTTCGCCGCTCCGATGATGATCGCCACCGCTGCGACGAACAGATTCACACCGCGACTGAAATCCACCCTGTTCTCGACCCAGATCCTCGCGCCGGTCATGGCGATAAGACCGAACAGGACCGTTGACACCCCGCCAAGCACTCCGGCCGGGATCGAGCTGATCAGCGCACCGAACTTCGGGGAGAGTCCCAGCACCATCGCGACACCCGCCGCGATGACGAACACCACAGTCGAGTACACCCGCGTTACCGCCATGACACCGATGTTCTCGGCGTAGGTCGTCACGCCGGTGCCGCCACCAGTGCCGGCAACCATGGTCGCGACGCCATCTCCCATGAATCCGCGCCCCAGCCAGGGCATTAGGTTCCGGTTTGTCATTGCCGAAACCGCCTTGATATGCCCGGTGTTCTCGGCCACCAGCACGACAGCCACCGGCGCGATGATCGAGATCGCATTCCAGTTGAACGACGGTGTGACGAAATCAGGGAACCCGATCCAGGCGGCCTCCCGCACCGGATCGAGGTCCACGCCGCTGATGGTGGCGAAGCCGATG
>JAUIGA010000003.1 GCA_030430125.1 Chloroflexia bacterium
TGATCGGCGCGTCGTACGGCGGCAACGTCGCGACGGAATTCACGCTGGAGCACCCGGATCGCGTGCGGTCGCTGATCCTCGTGAACAGTCTCGTTGGCATGAAGATGCCATCGCCGGGACTCCGCGCCGGCTGGGACGCGGTCAACGCCGCGATCGAGGCGGGAGATGTAAAACGGGCCATCGAGATTGAAACGGAGATGTGGGTGGACGGTCCTCAGCGGTCTCCAGATGACGTCTACCCGGAGCTGCGCGAGTCAGTCACGGCGATGAACGCGGCGATCTGGGCACGCGTCGACGAGCAGGATGCCGCCGAGGAACGCGAGATGGACCCGGATGCGCATGAGCGATTCGGCGAGATCACGGCGCCGGTGTTGGCGGTCGTCGGCGAGCTCGACCAACCGGACGCGATAGTCAGCGCCGACGCGATCGTCGGCGGCGTCCCGAACGCCCGCAAGGTCACGATCCCGGACGCAGCGCACCTCCCGAGCCTGGAACGGCCGGAGGCGTTCAACCGGATCGTCCGGGAGTTTATCGCCAACGACATGGCGGAGCCGAGAGATTCCTGATGCCTTGCCGCTCCGCGGGTTTGCCACTGGGGTGAACCGAAACCCTCACATCGGCCGCTACCTGTCACAAACTGGCCCGGACTACCCACGTCACTTCTTACGTAACCGCGTATACCTCCGACTCCACGTGGTGCAGGTACCTGGCGATCTCGGCGGGCCCGGACTTCGGCGCCACCGCCTCCACGTCGGGGTTGTAGTTGGTGTTGGTGTTCACGTCGTAGACGACGATGCGACCGTCCGCCGACTCGATGAATTCGAACCCGGCGACTTCGAGCTGATACTTGCGCGCGAACCCAAGCACCCGGTCGATGATCGGATGCTCAAAACCCTCGCGCAGGGCGAACAGGCTCGGCGCCTCCTTCGGCCTGCCGAACTCATCCACCTCGCAGGCGTCCGCCGGGCAGAGCTGGAATCCGCCCCGCGCGGCGTCGGCGGTGATCGCATAGACGTACTCGTACCCCACCGTCTCGATTCGGGTGATGAAGCCGTCGCGCGGCTGGACGTATTCCTGCAGGAGCGTGATGCCATCCACCGGCTCTTCGAACTCGTCGGACGTGGCGTAGGCTTCAAACGACGCCAGGTCGTCGAACCGGCGCACGCCGAGTCCCTTGCCGCCCTGGTTGTGCTTGGTGATGAACGGCACCGGCATCTCCGCAGCCCTGCTGACGAGGTCGTCCCGGCCGATCACGGCGATGGTGCGCGGGACGTCGATCCCGAACGCCTTCAGCGCGGTCAGCTGGCGTACCTTGCTGACCTCCATCTCGACGACCCAGCGCCCGTTGACGACGCGACGGCCATGCGCCTGCAGCCAGTCCTGCACGGCGCGGGTGTAGTCCTTGGAGTACCCGTGTCCACGGGTATGCGAGGAGCCGCTGAGCCGGTTCCAGTAGATGCCTTCGGGCGGGGTTGAATCGAGATCGATGTAGCCGGTGATCAGCAGCCATTCCTGCCAGTCGAGCCCAGCAGTGTCGAACGCAGAGGCGAATGGCGGGAACCACTCCGGATTCTCGTGAAGCGCGTAGACGGTCATGCGACAATCCTCCCAATCGATGCAGGGGGTTGATACTGTCGCGATGATACCAGCTTCCCGATGGGCATTATTGCGCAGATCACGCCGACAACAGACAATCCCCCGGCCACCGATTGGTGGCCGGGGGGATTGTCTGTTGTCGGTAAACTGAATCGCCTACTGGCAGCTCCACTCGCCGCGGCGCCCGTTTGCCCACATCCAGGCAGCAGCCTCGGCGTTCGCCTCGGCGTTGAAGATGTCCTGGTCGGCGAACGGTGTCGTCGCCCAGGTGCTCGGCAGGAACTGGAAGAGACCGCTGGCGTTGCTCGACGCATTCACCGCGTACGGATCGAGCACCGATTCGCAGCGCGCCACCCGCAGCATGTCCTCGCGGGGCTGCCCGTACTGGTCGGCGTAGGCGTAGATGATCTGGACGATCTCGTCCTGGGTGTAGCCATCGCTGCCATCGACCAGCGCGGCCTCGTCGACACCCATCGTCAGATAGTCACCATGGGAGTAGCCGTCTTGCTCACCCCATGTCACCGGGTAGAAGCCCTGCTCCGGCTCGCCGGTGATCTCAACCAACGATCCCACCGGCATCACGTCGAGAATATCGTGATCGAGCGAGGGACCGGAGCGGAGATTGAGATAGTCGGTGGTCCGCGCCTGATCGTCGGTTTGCGCGGCGATCGTCGCCGGCATCAACGCGAGCAGCCCGACGAGCAGCGCGGCCATGACCGCGAGCGACCCGCGCTGGAACCGTGATGCGAGCCGGAACGGCCCTCCGAGGACAGGCCACAGCGATCCGGCGCCATCCACACCGGACGAATCGAAATGATCCACTGATAAACTCCCTGCACTCGCCCGCACCGGGATGCCATGATCCCCAGTGATGGCTGCGCTGCGGCACACACGTGCCGCAGGCGACCATCGCTGGCGCCACACTCCCCGAGGAACGGTCGAATGCACTGCTGAATTGAAGGTGATCACGCTCCGGCGAGCACATCGCTTGCAACACCAGAGGCGTTGCGGCGAGCGCACCGGTCGAGCGTTCTCCATCGGCGCAAGCGGCGGTGCCATCCTCCAGCCACGGATACCAGGCACACCGGCTCACAGGGCCAGACTGTTCCACATGGACACAAAGGCTGTCAAGGCAAACGTGGTCGTCCGTGCCGGGCCAACCCAGGGATTTGCCGCGAGTCAGGTCATCGCGTCGCGTGCAGCGGCGACCCAGCGGTAGCGGATGTCCGGCTCGCGCTCCTCGTTGCCGGCACCGTCGGTGAGCTCGACCACCGCGAAGCCGCGCCGCTCGTAGAACCGGCGAGCGTTGGCGTTTCGCTGGAAGGTCCAGAGGTTCAGCTCGGCGGGGCTGAGCTCCATCGCATTCGCCAGCAGCGCGCTGCCGACACCCTGCCCCTGGTAACCGGGGCGCACATAGAGGTCATTGAGCCACGCCCCCTTGATCGCCGCGTATCCCACCACCACTCCGTCTACCTCCGCCACCCAGACGTTCTGTTCCGGAATCAGGACACCTCCAACCCATGCGTGGGTCTCTGCGTCGGAGTGGACGACCGCCAGCCACGGCATTGCCTCCCGCCGGGCGGTGAGGTGAATCTCGGCGATCGCAATGGCATTTTCGGGTGTCGCTCGCCTCAACTTCATCAGTTTCGTCTCGCCTTATCACCGTGCGCGCCATCACCATCTGGCGCGTCCGCGCGAATAGACCAAAGTATCGCGTATCCTGTCGTGCACGTTCCCAATCACGGATCCGGGAGTATTCATGTCTGTCCATCTGAAACGCAACCTTCCGATTGGCAGCGACGTGATCAATGAGCTGCGGAGAGCCGCGTGGAAGGGACTGCAGGGAGGCGACTGGAACGCAGTTCTCGCCCACAGCCTGGGTTGGATCTGCGCGACAGACGGTGACCGCCTCATTGGCTTCGTCAATGTCGCCTGGGATGGCGGCGCGCACGCCTTCCTGCTCGACACCACGGTCCATCCTGACTACCAGCGGCAAGGACTTGGCAGGGCGCTGGTGCAAGAAGCTGTTCAGCATGCCTTGGAGCACGGCGTGGAATGGCTCCATGTGGACTACGAAGATCAGCTTGAACCGTTCTATCGATCCTGCGGTTTCCGTCCAACAGCGGCAGGTCTCCTGCACCTCACCGAGGACCAAGCCGGTCAGGAAGACGCATGACAGCGCTCCTGCCACCGTGGGCGCAACCCGGGTTTCATTCGCGTGCCTCGGCGTGGATCGAGGAACAATTCAAGTCCACCGGCCGGACGGTGCTCGCACCGCCGGAGCTGGTACGTACCTGGCCGCTCTCCCGTGTCCTGCTGGTGCGGACGTCGACTGGCGCCGTGTACTTCAAGGCAACCGCGAACCAACCGCTGTTCGCCAACGAGGGGACGCTGATCGGATACCTGGCATCGCTGAAGCCGGACCAGGTTCCTCACGTAATCGCCATGAAGGCCGATGCGAACTGGATGCTGCTGGAAGACGCAGGTGTGGCGCTTCCAGACCGCATCTCACCTGAATTGAAGGTGAGAATCCTCGCCGAGTTTGCCGCTGTGCAGCGATCAACTATCGGACACGAGGATCGACTGCTCGCAGCAGGTTGCACCGACCGCCGGCCGGAGCATCTACCGGATTGGATTGAGCCTCTGCTGCACGACCCGCTCGCCATGTCCGGGCTTGGCCTGGTCGAGGCCGACGCACTGCGTGGGCGGGCAACCGAGATCGTCGAAATGTGTGCCCGAGTCGCAGACTTTGGCATTCCATCGATGTTAATCCACGGCGACCTGCACGCCAGGAACGTCCTCGTTCGGGACGACGCGTTCGTGTTCATCGACTGGACCGAAGCATGCGTTGCCCATCCTTTCATGGATGCATTCATGATCTACAACGAGGAGGACGCCCAGGTTCGAAATTGGATGCGAGACGCCTTCCTGCCAGCCTGGACGGACTTCGAGCCGATGGATCGGCTACGAGAGCTGTGGTCGCTATGCGGCGTGACACATGCGATGCATCACGCGGTCAGCTACTGGGCCATTCTTCGCAATGCGGACGACGACACACGAGCGGAGCTGACGAGGGCGCTGCCATTCCTGCTCCGCAAAGCGCTACGCTACCTCAACGAGACAGCGTAGCCACAAGCCGTTTGGCACGCCCATGCGCCTCGCGACGCTTGCACGCCAGAGCGATCAGCCTACACTCCGACCCGCTCCACTCCGGCAGCACGCGAAACGCGCCAGGCCGGGCGCTTCCCGTTCGTCAGCCAGCGCATCAGCCACTCGGCCGGTCCGTACCGGTGCCGGCGCATCCACCAGGCGCTCAGCGCCATCTGCGCCGCGAAGATGACCGGCACCATGACCAACACGGCCGCCGGGGCGAAGCGATCGACAAGACCCAATCCGTACCCGGTGAACAGCACACCGAGCAGCACCGACTGCAACAGGTAGTTGGTCAGTGCGATCTTCCCCATCGGCGCAAGCGCGCGCTCCAACATCTTCCCCACCGGTGTTGCGAATATGCGCAGCAGCGCGACCACATATGCCGCGGTCAGCAGCGGCGCTGTCACTTGCCCCACACCGAACGCCGCCGTCTCGACCCCGGTCCCAGGCTCGAACGCGGCCGCCCAGGCGTAGAATCCGGCTCCCGCCAGCCCGATCGGCAGACCGTACATCAGGATTCGCTGTCCGAGTGGCCGCCATGCATCGGGATTGTCGAAGACGTTCAGGCGACCGGCCGCATACCCCAACAGGAACATCGCCATCGCGCTCGGCCCCTGCAGGATCAGGAGCGCGCCGAACGTCTCCAGCCAGTGGCTTGCGTGATACCCAAGGGTGTCCAGCGCCGTCCCCTGGAACGCGTCCAGCTTCGAAAGTGCGGCCGTCGAGCCGGCATCGCGCGACCCTTCGAGCCATTGCAGCGATCCCAGCACGACCCACAGCAGCCCGACACCGGCGAGGATCCACACGGCGCCACGAACGGCCCGGCGCGGGGACCAGTCCCGGCACAGCAGCAGGATGGCACCCAGCAACGCATACAGCGCGAGAATCTCGCCGTAGTACAGCAGAACCCCATGCAGGATACCGATACCGAGCAATCCCGCCTGCCGTCGCGCCATCCGCGAAACGAAGGATGCACGCGCGCGTTCGGCCGCGGCCATCTGCAGGGTGAAGCTGTAGCCGAACAGGAAGGAGAAGAGGACGTAGAACTTTGTTTCGAACAGCAGCAGAACCAGGAAGCGCACGGCCTGATCGAGTGGGGACGTGAACGATGGGTTGCTGGATGCGGTCGCATACCAGGGGTCGGCAAAGACCCAGATATTGACAGCGAGGATGCCGAACAGCGCGAATCCGCGCAACGCATCGACGTTCTGCAGCCGCGTGCCACCAGGCGCGGCGCCTGTGCGAGCGGCGGCAGGAGCAATGGGTACCGGCCTCGGAGATCCCGTCATGTCAGCTCCTGTTGCAGGATGTGCCGTACGACACCGTTCAGGACGGGCGCCTCAGACCGGGGGTCGAAGTCAGGGTCGGCCTCGATGCGCGCGAACATCCCGTCGATCAACGCGGCCAGCCACGACGCGGCGCGTGGCGGCGACAGGCTGGCCGGCACCTGACCGGCGGTCTGAGCCGATTGAATGAGGCGGGCCAGGCCGTCGCGCAACGCCCGGTCGTTCGCCCGAAATCGCGTGGCCACGTCCTCGTCACGATGGGCGAGCGCGGCGATCTCAAGCGAGAACCCGGCGAACACTGGATCCGCGGCGAGCTCGCAGACCTGGTCGACAAACACGAAGAGCGCCGCCAGTGGATCGGTCTCCTGGCACATCGCATCCAGCGCCTGTTCGGTGGAAACGCCATCGCGCTCAACGGTGGCGAGCAGTACCTCGTGCTTGGAATCGAAGTAGTGGAACAGGTTGCCGGAGCTCATCCCCGCCAGGCTGCAGATGTCGGCGGTGCGTGTCGCGTGATAGCCCCTTTCGGCATAGCACCGCAGGGCGGCATCGAGCAGGTCATTCCGGCGCTGCTCGCGTCGCGCTGGGTCTCTGGTACGCATATCGGGTCCTTCCCGGGGCATGGCCGTCAATATCATTAACTGACTGGTCAGTAACTTAATCGACCGGTCTTCCCATCGTCAAGAATGCCCTGATCAGGGCCGCACGAGTCATGCGGCCGATGGTTTTTTCGCCACCATGCAGGCAACTGGGATTCATGTCGCGCATCGGTGCGTTGCGCACGCCTTGCGTCGGGGACGGCGGGATGCGGTCGGCTTGATGCGATTCGGACTCGACGTCTACTACCCCGCCGGGCGGGCTGGGGCGCGCGCGGCCCCGGCTTCCTCCTCGGCATCGTGCCAGGCAGCACTGTCGTAGGCGGGCAGCGCGGGCACCAGGCGGGCGGCTACCAAGCAGGCGGCGATCGTCAACACCCCGCCGCTGACCACCGACGCCGGTGCCCCGAATGCCGCCGCGACGACGCCCGCCTCGAACTCGCCGAGTTGTGGCCCGCCCATGGCGAAGGTCGAATGCGCGGCGGCGATGCGGCCCCGGTATTCGTCCGGCGTCACCAGGTTGCGGATCGCGTGGCGCATCGCCATGCTGACCGCGTCAGCCGCACCGCTCCCGGCCAGGAACAGCACCGACAACACGACGCTGGTGCTCAGCCCGAACCCGACGATGCAGGCGCCGTAGGCCATGATCGCGAGCAGGATCACCCGGCCCGGACGCTGCGGCACCGGCAGCACGCTCATCACCAGCCCACCGATAACCGCGCCCGCCGCGATCGCACTGAGCAGCAACCCGAGCCCGCCAGCGCCCATGCCGAGGATCTCCTCGGCAAAGATCGGCATCAGCGTGGTGCTCGCGCCGAAGAAGGTCGCGACGAAGTCGAGTCCCATCACTGCCAGCAGGATCGGCGTCGCCCACAGGAAGGCAAGCCCCTCCTTCGCGGCGGCGAACCCCCGGCTGGCGAGCTGCACCGGTTCGGTGCGGATCGTCATCAGGAGCACGGCGGCGATGACTACCAGGAACGACACCGCGTCGAACGCGTACGCCACGCCAACACCGAAGGCACCGATGAACACCCCGGCAAACGCTGGGCCCACGATCCCGGCAATCGCCATGGAGAGGTTGGCGACCGTCGCCGCACCCGCCAGCTCCGACCGTGGCACCAGCGCCGGGATGATCGCCTGTCGCGCCGGCCCGGCGGCCGCGTTGAACGACCCCGAAATAAACGTAATGGCGTAGATGAGCGGCATGCTCGCCATGCCGACCCAGGTTGCCCCGGCGAGCACGGCCGAAGTGAAAAACAGCGCCACATGCGAGACGATGAGGATCTTGCGGCGATCCTGCTGGTCGGCGATGACACCGCCCACCAGCCCGAAGATCAGCACCGGCGCGAACCGGAACAACCCCAGCAGGCCCAACTGCAGCGGGTCGCCGGTCAGCACGAACACATGCCACGCGATCGCGACGCGCTGCATCTGTGTGCCGAACATGGAAACCGTGTCGGCGGCCCAGAGCAGGCGAAAGTCGCGATGCCTGAGGGTTTGGAAGGCGAGCCGGCGGGATGTACTCACGACACCTCCCGCGCATACCACTGCACCCACGCCGGCCAGAACCCGACGCTGGAGGCAAGCGCGGCCGACGCGACGTTGGAAATGCTGTGGGTATAGTACGGAACGCTTCCCGCCGCGAGCACCGCCGCCACCAACCTGCCCACCACCGCGCGACCGATGCCGCGATGCCGGTATGCGGGAAGCACATCGACCCCGATCTGCCAGAGCCGCTCCGCATCGGCACTCGCCGCCGCGCAGGCGACGATGGTGCCGCCAGACTCGGCAGCCACCGCCAGCATGTCCGGCCGCGCCGGATCGTTTCGCGACGGCAGCGCGTTCGGGAATGTCCCAACTGACCGCACCGGTTCGAGCGCATCACCCTCCAGTACCTGGAGCGCGACGCCGGGTATCGACGCGTGCTCCCGCAGATCGCCATCGGCACACGCATGGCTCAGGTGCGGGCCAAGCAGGGTGGAGCCGCCCTCGGCGAGTGTCGCCTGGATCCAGGCGACACTCGCCGGCTCGAGAAGCTGCAGGCGGTCCATCGACGCGGCATGGCCCTGCATCAGGTCGAGCCAGTCCCGGTGGCACGAAATGACGAGCCCACCACCCATCGACAGCATCACGAGAGGCCGCTCCGGCAGCCGGAAACGGCGCCTCCCCATCAGGTCACGGTGTTCGAGCACCGTCACCCCATCACCGGCGAACGCCTCCGCGTCACATCCGGCGTCGGCGGCGAGCACGCGGACGATCGTCCGCCTGGCATCGGCTCGATTCGTATACGCCATCATCAACTCAACCACATGTTGCCCGAACAGACGCGAATCACGACGCAAGAGCGCGGCTATTGCGTCGTGGCGGCGGGAGACCCGCGCGCGGCACCGGACTGGGCATGAAAGATCGTCGCGTTCACTTCAGCGCCGAACAGCAGCACCGCCGCGCAGATGTACATGTAGAACAGCAGGATAAACAGGCCACCCAGGCTGCCGTAGGTCGCGTTGAAGTTCGCGAAGTTAGCGAGGTAGATGTTGAAGCCGAACGTCGCGACCTGAATCGCAAGCACCGTGAAAATCGCGCCGGGCGACAGGAGCTGGAAGGGCATGTTCACGTTTGGCAGCACGTAATAGATAACCCCGATCGCCAGCATCGAAAGCAGCGCCGCGATCGGCACCCGTAGCCGTATCCACCAGGTCACGAGGTTGTCGCCAATCCCAACCTGTTCGGCAATCCATGCGATCGCCTGGGGACCGATGAACATAAATCCCGCCAGGATCAACAGCATGAACACGAGACCAAGCGTATAGACGAGCGACATCGGGTAGAGCAACCAGATCGGCCGACGTTCCTTGACGTCGTACGCCACATTCAAGGCGTTGATTACCGCGCGCACCCCGGTCGACGCCGCCCAGATCGATGTGACAAGACTAAAGGAGAGCAGGCTGCTGGTCGCGCCCTCGCGAATCTGGGAGATGACGGTGTTGATGGGGTTGATGACCTCCGCCGGCAGTCCGCGCTCGGCCTGCTCGATCAACCAGCTAAAAAAGTCGTCCCAACCGATCGCGCCGAGCAGGGTGAGGAGGAAGATCAGGAACGGAAAAAGCGAGAACAACGCCCGATAGGCCAGTGCGGAGGCGTGGGTGTTCATGTCGTGATCGAGGTACCCGGAGATCGATCGCTTTGCGATCTCCAACAGACTCAACCCGCCCAGACTCGTCAATCGCATTGGCTGCTCGCTTCGTCGTATCCGGCCGTCGGTGATTCCCGCACACACCGGCACTCCCACACGCCGTCGGCCGGTGCGTAACCGCGACGCCCGGTGTTCTCCGGACACGCCCGTGGTCGTCTACCGTCAGGCTCCGGCGATGCCGTACAGCTCGCGCAGCGCCCATCGCGGCATGAAGCCATAATTGTACGTGTCGATGCCATCGACCCCGGCCAGTTTCCATGTGGAGTAGCGACTGGCGATCTGTCCCGGCGCGGTCGTGTCGGGCGGCAAGGCGCGAATCATGCCGTGGACGGGCCGATCGGTCGCGGTGTCGGCGGCGCGCCTGCGCGCGTCCTCGTCGCTGTCAGCGTACCCGAGCAATACCCGGTCCGCCGTCGCCAGCAGGTCCGGGGACGCCTCACCACCGTCGAGCGAGGCCATGTGGCGAATCTCGATGCCGGGGTTCGCCTGCTTGACGATGGATTGCAACGCTCGCGCAAGCGACACCACCTGCTCCTGCTGCCATGCCCGGTAGGCGAGCAGGTCGAGATCCCCAAGCAGCCGCGCCGCGTCGGGAACCGGCCCGGAAGCCTCCTGCAGCGGGAACCCGTCGTTCCACGCGCGATCGAGCAACCCGGCGACGTCGCGCTGAACGCGGTCGATGTCGATCCCCTGCTCCCTGGCGCGTTCCATCTCGTACGGATTGAACGACAGGCTCATCAACTCCTCGCCGACCGGATCGAGCCCTGCGCCGTGGAACTCGTGATGGTATCCGTGGGTATAGCCCAGGTAACCCGGCGCTTCTAACAGGATGCCATCGAGCGGATACCGCGACACCAGGTCCCCGACCACCGCCGTGACGTACTCCCGAACCACCGGGTGCGCCGGCGAGAGGTTGTGGATCACCGGGTCGCCGAAGGCGGTGTGGGTCGCCATGTCCGGATGCTGCATGCCCTGCCAGCTGTTGTGCATCAGCACGACCCACGCGACGACGCCAACGCCATGGCGCTCCCCGGCGGCGATCAGGCGCGCCACCGGGTCCCCGTCGTTGGTGACGAAGCCGCTCACACGCGGGTGAACTCCGCCGTAACGGGATCGCTGCGGCGCGAAGTACACCGCACCGTCCTCCGGGAACCACGTCCGGTTGCGCGGGTTGTGCGGCAGCAGGAACTTGCCGGCGTGATAGGCGGTTGCGAGGTTGACGTGGGTGATGCCATTGGCGACAAGCTCGCCGGCAACCTGATCGTACCCCTCCGCCTCCAAATCCCACGGGTAGGCGAACACTCCGGACTGAAACGGCACGTCGGGCATGAACCTGCGGACTCCTTCGTTTGGGATTCGACTATCTCGTATCGTCAATGATCGAGTACACCACCAGCAACAACAGGATGAGCGCCCCCTGGATCATGATGCGTCCCGCTTCCGGGATTTGCTCCACCACCAGGATGTTGACCAGGATATTGAGCAGCAACGCGCCGAGGACCGTCCCCACCAGCGATCCGCGTCCACCCAGGATCGACGTGCCACCGACGACGACCGCGGCGATTGATGTGAGCAGGTAGGGGTCGCCCATTGTCAGGAAGCTGTATCCCGTCCACCCCAGCAGGAGCAGCCCCGCGACGCCGGCGCAGAGACTGCACAGGATGTAGGTTGAGACCTGGATCAACGGCACGGGTACGCCCGCGAGCGCGGCGGCGGTCGGGTTGTTGCCGATGGCGTAGACGCTGCGGCCATAGGTGGTTCTGCGCAGCAGGAAGACGCCGAAGGCCACCATGACGGAGGCGATGACGACGGGCATGGGAACGCGTCCCAGCGAATCGTTGGCCAGGCGCGCCAGGAACGCGGATTGCCCGCTCACCGGATTGCCCGCGTTGTAGATGAGGAGTCCACCCTGGATGATGCTCAGGCTCGCCAGGGTCATCACCAGCGGCGGGAGTCGCAGGACCACCACACCCAGCCCGTTGGCGAATCCAACCGCGACCACGATCGCCAGCGTCAAGGCGATCCCGGCCCCCTCGCCCAGGTTGGTGATCAGCACGCCCCCGACGACGCCGGCGAGCCCGATGGTACCGGGGATGGAAAGATCGATTCCCCCGGTGAGCACCACCAGCGACTGGCCGATCGCGACGATCACCAGGAACGACGTCACGCGCAGCGTGAACAGGTTGTAATCGAGCGAGCGGTACCCCTCGACGCGGATGAGGCTGTAGGACCACACGACGACGAGCATGATCCCGGTCAGCGCGACCGGGTCCAGCCGCCGGATTCGGTCCATCACCAGGGGTGGTTGCATGCGTCTTCACTCCCCTCCATCAGCGACCGTCGCCCAGCCGGAACCGTGCGCTTCCCGCCGCCTTGATCCCCAGCGCCACGATCAGCACCGCCCCCTGGATAACCCGTTGCCAAGACGGCGAAAGACCGGAAATGAACAGGATCTGGATGAGCAGGCCGAGGATGAGCGTGCCGGCGATGGTGCCGCGCAGACGTCCCTGCCCGCCGAAGAAGCTGATGCCGCCCAACACCGCCGCGGCAATGGACGCCAGCGTGTAGGTGTTGCCGATCAGCGGGTCTCCGGTCCCCGAGTAGGCGGCGAGCCCCAATCCGCCCAGCATGGCGAACATCCCCGCCAGCGTGTACGCGGCAATCCGGGCGCGATGCACGTTGATGCCGGTGACCCAGGCACCTTCCGCGTTGTCGCCAACGGCATAGATCTGGAGCCCGATGGGCGAGTGCTTGATCAATCGCCAGGTCGCCAGCACCCCCGCCAGCACCAGGACGGTGACCGGCACCACGCCCCCGACCATGCCGGTGAAGGCATCCGCGAACCGAGCCGGCAAATGCCCACCCGGTGTCGCCAGCACGAACAGCGCCAACCCGGACCAGAGGAACGATGTCGCCAGGGTGACGATGATCGCGGGAATTCTGACGAAGGTGACCATGCCGCCGGTGAAGATGCCGATCAACGCGCCGGCGGCGATGGTGAGCAGGATCGCGTAGGCCATCGAACCCGGCGTGTCGTACATGCGGGACGCGGCGAGCACCGTGGCCAGGCTCACCATCGCGCCGATCGACAGGTCGATCCCGCCGGTAAGCATGATCACCGACTGGGCCAGCGCGGTCATCATCAACGGGAAGAGATAGGCGGACAGGTTGTTGATGCTGGTGAGCGACACGGTGTCCCGAACCGAAAACAGATAGGCAAGCACGAACACGAGCGCGATGGCGTAGATCGGCAACACCGCCTGCCAGTCGCGCGAGAGGCGCATGAACCCAGGTGGGCGTTGCCGCGCGCCGGCCTCGCGATAGGACGCCACCCCGGCCGACCGGTGCGGGTCCGGCCGATCCTCGGTCGTCGTCGACCGGTCAGGATCGTCCGGGAGATAGCCGGCAACGGAGGCGTGGACGATGTTCTCCTCGGTGACATCGTCACCGGCCAGCATCGCCACGGGTTCCCGCTCGTACATCACCAGCACGCGGTCGCTCAGCCCGACCAGCTCGATGGTGTCGGAGGTGATCAGGAGGATCGACGCGCCGCTCACCGCAAGCTCGCGCATCAGCCGGTAAATCTCCTGCTTCGTGCCGACATCGATGCCTCTCGTCGGCTCGGCCAGCAGGTACAGGTCGGGCTGCAGCGCCAGCCACTTGGCGATCGCGATCTTCTGCTGGTTGCCGCCGCTGAGACGCGCGATCTTCTGGCGCAGCGACCGGTAGCGCACATCCATGCGCTCGACCAGCTCCCGCGCGACCGCGTTTTCGCCACCTGGCAGCACACCACCCACGCTCATGCGCGGCAGGCTGGGCAGCAGCACATTCTCCTTGACCGAGAGCTGCAGGATGAGTCCCTGGGTCTTCCGGTCTTCGGGCACATACGCCATCCCCCGCCGGATGGCGGCCCTGGCCCCGCCGATCGAGGCCGGTTCATCCCCGAGGCGAAGGTCGCCATCCAGGGAATGCAGGCCGAACAGGGCTTCCAGCAGCTCGTGCTGTCCCTGGCCCTGCAGTCCCCCGATACCGAGGATCTCGCCCCGGTGCAGGTCGAACGAGACATGGCGAAAGCGCTCGCCCGCCTGGAGATCGCCCGCCCGGAGCGCCACCGGCTGCCGCATGACGTCAGCGATGTCCGGTTTCGGCGGAAACGCCTCTTCCACATCCCTGCCGATCATCATCTGGACCAGCGCCGAGGTGGATGTCTCGACGGTGTCGACGGTCGCGACATACTCGCCATTGCGAAGCACGGTAATGCGATCGCACAGGGCGAAGATCTCTTCCATGCGATGGGAGACAAAGACGATGCCGACGCCGCGCGCCTTGAGACGGTTGAGGTATGCGAACAGCAGCGCGGTCTGCCCGCTGTCGAGCGCGGACGTCGCCTCATCAAGGATCAGCACATCTGGACGCCGCAGGGTGGCCTTGGCCACCTCGACGATCTGCTGCTCGGCCAGGGTCAGCTCGCTGGCGAGCAACTCGGGATCGAGCTCCAGGCCGATAGTCGCCAGCTCCTGCCGCGCCTGACCGGCCATGCGCTCGCGATCCAGCAAGCCTCGCTGGGTTGGCAGGTGCGAGAGATGGATGTTCTCGGCAATGGTCAGGTGCGGGCAGAGGCTGAGTTCCTGATGCACCGTGGCGATCCCGAGCTCGGCGGCAAGGTGTGGTGTCAACCGGCTCCAGGCGCGCTCCCCAACCACCAGCTCGCCGCTGTCGGGCGCATGCACGCCGGTGATCAGGTTGATGAGCGTGCTTTTACCAGCGCCGTTTTCGCCGACAAGCGCATGAATCTCGCCGGGCCGTACGTCGAAATCGACATGGCTCAGCACGGTATTGCCGGCGAACGCCTTGACGAGCCCTCGGGCGCACAGCACCGGGTCGTCGTGTGGCGCATTCCGGCGCGCGGATTTTGACCGGGCGTGCACCATCCCGGCGGCAACATCATTCATCGCGGCAAGCGTCTCCGGCGAGCGTTGTCGAGTCGTGCGCATGGCGTGTGGCCAGGCGGCCGTTGCCTGGTCACACGCCATGCAGAGCGGTCTACCCTGCCGGGGTGGCCTCAGCCTCCCTGGCGAGTGCATCGGCGATCATCTGGTCGATCTCCTCGGTCGACGGCACCTGAGGGATCGTGTAGTAGTCGTCGGGCAGGTCGTCATTGGCCCACTCCGCAACGTTGTCATCGGTGATGATGGGCAGCTCGATCTCGACCGCCGACGGCACCGGCTCCCCATTGACGGCTTTCACCGCAAGCTGCAGTGACACCACCGCCATCCAGTTGAGCTCGGCCGTCGCGAACCCGGTGAATCCCTGGTCAAGCGCATCGCGCCACTGCTTGAGGAACCCGTTGAAGTTCTCGCCGGCAATCGGGACGAGATCCATGCCTCGCTGCGTGAGCGCCTTCATCGCGGCGGAGGCATGCGCGCCCGCCTGGCACCAGATGGCGTCGATATCGGGATTCGCGGCCACAAGGCTGGTGAGCTCCACCAGCGCCGGGGCTTCGTTGTATTCGATATTGGCGGTGCCGGCGATCTCGATACCCGCGTTGGCGTCGAAGATCTCCTTCGCGCCCGACCAGCGCTGCTCGCTGACGGCGATACCAGCCGGACCGTTGATGGCGAGGATCTTCCCTTCACCACCCAGTTCGTCAACGACCCACTGCGCGGTGAGGCGTCCCCATTCGACCTGGTCCTCGAAGACCTTCGCGGTCAACTGGTCGGTCGATACGAGACTGTCCCAGTTGACCACCACCACCCCGGCCGCGTGCGCATCGGCCACGACCGAATCCAGCGCCGTCGCTGAACCGGCGATCAGCAGGCAGATGTCGTACTGCTGATCGATCATGGTCTGGATCTGCGCGATCTGGGTCGGCGTGTCGCCGTTTGCATCGAAGACCTGGTAGTCGGACTCGATGCCCTCCTCACGCATCCGCTCCAGCTCGGCGTCGATTTCGTTGCTGGTCTCGGTCATCCACGACGGTGTGAGATAGATGGTGGACCAGCCGATCTTGAGCGGTTCGTCCTGGGCCGAGGTCTCCTGCCACATCCTGGCGAACAGCCCCAGGGATGCGGCGAGGGCCGCCGATTTCTGGACGACCTCGCGACGGTTCATCGAAAACTCGCATGCTGCTCCGGAAGACATGGAAATCTCCTCCTGATGTTCACTGACGGCATGCAATGGGGACCCGTTCGCGACGATTGCGCCGCGCCGGCGGGTCGCGCCCGCCCAGATCGTGGTCGCTCACGTCGAGGTCTTGTAGCGTGGGTGCCAATCGACGCCCTGCCACGTGGTGAGCCGGGTGGGATGGATGCGGAAGAGCCAGCGCGGCTCGGTCAACGTCGGCTCCAGGTAGTCCGGTCCGTGCTCCCCCAGGTAGCGGCGCGACATGCGGGTGGCGATACCCACCCACTGCCCGCCGACGTTCGGCCGCTCGACCAACTCGGCGCGACCCTGCAGCGCGACCTTTCGGTACGGCGGCTCGGGGGTATCGATGGTCAGCGCGACGCGGCCGTCTCGCTCCATGTGCGCGGCCCAGGCGCTCTTCGCCCGCGGGACCACCCAAAAGGCGCCGTCGTCCGGCTCCCATTCGAACCAGACCGGCACGACATAGGGCCATCCCTGAGCGTCCAATACCGCGAGATGGCAGACGATCCCCTCGGCGAGGAACGCATCGAGCTCCTGTTGTTCGATGATGCCGATCGTGCCGCGCCAGTCCTCACCCATGTGCCACCTCCGCGCGATGCTCTTTCGTTTCCCTTGATGGTCGGCACGGTAGCAACGCTTCGATAGTCCGTCAAGAACGACGTTTCGGGCACATCAAGCCATGGTGCCCGCCCGGGATCGACGGCAGGGGCGAACCGGTGGGCCCGGGCCTCGTGCCCGGGCGCGTCGCAAAGGTTTGGGTGCGATTCCCGGGCGGGACGCCGGTGACGATCATCCGCTGCCGTGGATGATGCCCTTGCCCGCCCACGAGGGACGGGCCCACCCACAGAGACTCCGGATCGACGTTGCCAGTCACATTGGCTGAGATCAGTGCTCGCGGAGGTACCGGGCCAGCATGCCGTCAACCAGCAAGGTTTGACCGTTGACGTAGGCAGCCTCGGGAAGGCAGAAATAGAGAACGGACGCGGCGATGTCTTCGCCGCACCCAACCCGGCCGACCGGGATTTGCGCCTCGCTTAGCGCGAGCCTCTCGGCGGGCGGATTGAAATTGACCCCAGGGCGTTCGGCGATGTTGCCCGGCGCGACGCAGTTGACGGTGATGCCGTGGGTTCCAAGCTCGTAGCCCAGGTTGCGGGTCATGGTCTCGACACCGCCCTTGGCGATGTTGTAGACGGCGCGATCCGTGTGGGCGGCGGTGACACCGACGGTGCTGACATTGACGATGCGGCCACCCTGACCATGGTCCATCATGTGGCGCGCGGCGTGCTGCGCGAGGATGAACGGCGAGCGCAGGTTGACGTTGAGCTGATACTCGAATTCCTCGTCGGTCGTCTCCCAGAACGGTTTCGGGATGCTCATACCGGCGTTGTTGACGAGGATATCGAGCTGCCCGGCCGCCTCGACCGCCTGCTCCGCCAGCCGGTGAGCATCCTGCACGCGAGCGAGATCGGCCGGGAACCCCCAGGCGGTGACCCCAAGATCGTTCATCGCGCGAACCGAGGCGTCGACATCCTCCTGCTCGCGGCCGGAGACGACAATATTCGCGCCCTCGCGGGCCAGCCAGTCGATCATGGCGCGCCCGAGCCCGCGCGTACTGCCGGTGACCAGCGCGTTCTTGCCGGCAAGCCGGCCATAGCCCGTGCCCCAGGTTGAGCGGTCGTCATCGCGATAGCTTCGCGTGATGGTGTCAGGTGCGTTCACGTTGTGGATGGTCCTTCGTTGTAGTGATTCAGGTCGAGCGTGCATTCGCGAAGGGCATTTTGAACGACACGAAGCCATCGGTACAGGCATCTCTTGCACGATGCGGCACCGCCGGCATGAACCCGACCGGGTGCTCTCACCGTCGAAGCGCGATTGGATGGGGCTCCATCACCGTACGGGAGGGTCTTGTGTTCTCCCTCGACGGCCACATCATCGTACGGGCGGGGACAAGCCCCGCCCGTACGATTCTCAGAATAGGTGCGCAACTCAATGGGCGGGGCCGCACGGCCCGACCTGTACGCAAATGGTTGGATCCCGGCTCGTGGGGCCTACCCCTTGAGGGCCCCGGCGGTGAGACCGGATTCGAGCCGTCGCTGGAAGATGATGTAGACGATCAACGTCGGCACCATCACGATCACCATCGCGGCGAACAGAGCACTGTAGTCGTTGTTGTACCCCTGCTGCACGGCGAGGAAGTTGAGACCCTGCGACAGCACATAGCGGCTCTCGTTCTGCATCAGCACCAGCGGCAGGAGGAACTGGTTCCACTGGCCGAGGAAGTTGAAGATGCCCATCGCAATCAGGCCGGGCTTCGCCATGGGCAACATGATCTGGAAGAAGACCTGATACTGGCTAGCGCCATCCATGATGCCTGCCTCGGCGACCTCCCCCGGCAGAGTCTTGAAGAACCCAGCCAGGAAGAAGATCGTGAACGGCAGCGAATAGGCGATGTAGACGAACGCCAAACCGTGGTAGGTGTTGAGCAGCCGCAGGTCGTCCATCAGGAAGTACAGCGGCACCAACCCAAGGAAGATCGGGAACATCAGCCCTGCCGTGAAGAGCAGGTAAAGTGCGCGATTTCCGGGGAAGTCGAACCGGGCGATCACGTAGGCGGCCATCGCCGAGACCAGCAGCGTGCCGGTCAACGACATTGCCATCACGATCAAGGTGTTGAAGAAATAGGTGCCGATGTTCGCCGTCGTCCATGCCCGCTCGAAGTTCTCCCACTGGAACGCCGCGGGCCAGCCGAATGGATCGGTGAGGATCTCCCGGTCGGTCTTGAGGGCGGTCATGATCATCCACAGGAAGGGAAGAATGACCATCGCCGCCCAGAGCAGCAGGGGGATTTGCGCGAGGAGTTGATAGAGGCGGGCACCGAGCCCCGCCCGGCCGACCGAGGTGATCGCCTGTGCGCCAGATGGCTCAGGAGCGGTTTGGACATCGGCCGGGGGTGCGGCGGGTGTCGCGTCGCCTGGATTCATACCCATGATGGAACCCTCGAATGCGTTGGAGCCGGCACAAGCGCCGGCGCTACGCGTCAACGTTCGGTCAACACGACCTAGTACTCATACGTCTCGCGCCGGGTCACCCGCATGATGACCACCGACAGCAACATGGTGAGGATCAGCAGGATCACACCGACCGCAGCGGCGCTGCCCCACCGATTCTTGGTGAACGCCTCGACGTACATGTAGACAGCGACGACCTCGGCGTTACGCGACGCGGCGGTGGACCCGCCACCGGTCATGACCTGGATCAGCACGAACATATCCAGCGCCTGAATCGCGATGTAGATGAGCGCGGTGCGGATGGTCTCCCACATCAGTGGCAGGGTGATATCACGGAACTGTCGCCACCGCGTCGCGCCATCGAGCACGGCCGCTTCGTAGAATGAGGTGGGAATTGACTGCATGCTCGCGATGAAGATCACCATATAAAAGCCGACTGCGCCCCAAATGAAGACGAACGCGATCGCCCAGAGGATTGTCGCAGGATCACCCAGCCAGGTGCGGGTGAGACTTTCGAGCCCCATCCATTCGAGCGTCGTATTCAGGAGGCCGTAGCGCGGGTTGTAGACATACTGAAAGAGAATACCGACGATGACAGCGGAAATGACCTGCGGAAAGAAATAGACAATTCGGTAGAATCCGGCCCCCATGATGCCGGTGCCGCCCTGAGTGAACATGGCTGCGAATGCGAGGGCGACGAGGATGGTACCGAGCGGCAGCACGATCAGCAACTGTCCGTTTCGACCAAGCGCCTCCAGAAAGCGTCCGTCCGTGAGCAGGGTGGTGTAGTTCTTCAACCCAACCCAGGGTTTGTTGGCGGAGACGCCCGTCCAACTGGTGAGCGAGAGGTAGAAGGCCTGCACATACGGATACAATACAAAAACGCTGTACAGCAGGAGCGCCGGAAGCAGGAACGGGACTATCAATCGATACTTGTGGTGGTTCATGGCGGTTGCTCCCTGCGCCTCCCCGGACAATCCGCGTCATGCGGACCCGGAGTTCCTGATCCCGGGTGTTGTGCCATTCTACCGTCGCCAACCCGGCCCCACACGACACGTGACAGAAACGGATGGGCGCAGATCGTGATGACCTGCGCCCACACGTCGGACAAACGCGAGATTAACTCGCCGGCGTCGCTTCCGCGCCCGGCGCCTCGCGGGTGAACTTCGGAATGTCCGGGTTCTCGCGAAGCTCGTTGGTCAGCGTCTGCAAGGTCTCGGAGACTTCCTCGACCGTCGCCCCGCCGGTCAGCAGGTTACCCATCTGCAGCCTGCTCTCCTCGTCGAGGTCGGCGTACCAGCCGGCATACCGGGCGACGAACTGGTTCTCGCCGGCCTCGGCGATCGCCGTCTCGACTGATGCGAACGCCGTACCGAGATCAAGCCCCTCGGCCGCGCCGACGACTGCCGTGAGCGACTTGGTGGCCTCGGAGAAGAACCGCGCGCCCTCCTGCGAGAAGAGCATGCGCAGGTATTCCTTACCGCCCTGCACATTGGCGCCCTGCGAGAAGACAATGAAGTCCTCACCGGCCGCCGCCTGCACCGCACTGAACGGCAGCGCATCTTCAGCAGTCAGGCTCGGCACCGGCTGGACCACCATCTGGAACTCGGGCACGCCCTCGAGCACATCCTTCATCTCGTTCTCGAGCCATGCGCCACACGGGATGAACACCGCGTCGCCCTCGATCCAAAAGGTCTGGGACTCGGTGTGGCTTAGTCCCTCGGTGCCTTCCATGATGTATTCGTTGTCGTAGAGCGCTCGCAGCGCGGTGAGCGCGGCGATGGCCGGCTCCTGTGTCCAGGCGTCCTCGGCGAGGTTATCGAGCTTGAGGATACCGTCCCAACCCGCGTTCTTGTAGACGAGCTGGTCGAACACACTGCGCATGTACTGCGGGTAGAGCCCCTGGTAGGTCCAGGGTGCCATGTCCGTCTCGGTCTTGATCTTCTCGCACATGGCGAGCATGTCGTCCCAGGTCTGCGGGTATTCCCAACCTTGCTCCTCGAACAGCGCCTGGTTGTACCAGATGCCGTAGACCGAGAAGACATACTTGAGTACGTACTGGCTGCCCTCGAACACACCCTCTTGCTGGGATCCCTGCACGAGCGAGTCGGCGAAGGTGACGCCGTCCTGCCCGTAGGCAGGGGCCGCCATCAGGTCGTCGAGGTTGGCCAGCTGGCCCTCGCTGAACAGGGCAGTCGTGTTGAAGTTGCCGGCGCCGGAGTTGTCCATCACGTCCGGCGGGTTGCCGTCGACGACACGAGCCTGGAACTGCTCCTGCAATCGCTGCGTGCCGACGTACTCGATCTCCGCATCGGGGAAGTCCCGCGAGTACATCTCGTCCTTGACGAAGATGGCGTAGTCGTCGCCGTAGCCACCCTGGAAGATGACGATGTCGAGCGGGGCTTCGGGGTCGACACCGAGCGGGTTGTCGCCACCCTGGGCAACCGCGTTGCGCGCGCCACTGACGAAAGCCAGGGTCAGCGCCTGCGCAGAAACGCCGAGCACGGCGGCGCGCTGGATCATCTGGCGGCGGGACATGCCCGTGTCCGCCACTTCGCGGAACAATTGATCGATCTTGCGTCGTTCTTCACCGTGTATCACGCGTGATCCTCCTCGAAGCGTCTCGCCGGCCCGTGCCGGCGCAACTTCCGTTGGACAAACACCTGCCAGGCGCATAACCGCTCCCCCAGCCGGACCGCTCATGCGACAGCCCATTTCCCGGACGGCGTGGGTCGCGATGACGCCACAAATCGCCTCCAGGTACGAACTCGACGTGCGGTAAAACGAAGGCCGGCCAGAAGTGTGTACAATCGCCTGATCGCGGCCACTGTCGCACTTTCGGGACAGGATTGTCAAGAACACCTCGCAATACACTGGGGCCACATGCCCAAATCGCGGCAGGTTGCGCGAACCAGGGATGTCACCGCCTGGAACTCCCGGGTGACGACACCCCGGTCAGATGAGGATCGTCATCGTCACGTCCAGCCCCTCGTCGCCGGGGAGGTAGCTGGCGAACCAGCATCTCCCGAGTCAGAACTGCCAGCGACCGCCATCCGCTCAGCAATGGCAGGCCGCTAGCTGGCGGGGGTCGCCTCCACGCCCGGTGCCTCTCGTGTGAGTTTCGGAATGTCCGGATTCTCCCGAATTTCGTCGGTGAGTTCCTGCATCCGCTCGATCATCTCGTCGACCGTGATAGCGCCGGTCACGACGCCACCCACGGAATTCTGGCCCTCTTCGAAGAGGTCGGCGTACCAGGCGCCATAGAGTGGCGTCCAGTTGTCCGCGCCGGCGGCATCGACCGCCTCCGCCACGGATGCGTAGGACACGCCGAGATCGACGCCCTCGGTGCTGCCCAAAACGACCGTCGGCGAGTGGGTGGTCTCGGAGAAGAAACGCGCCGCGTCCGGCGAGAAGAGCATGCGCAGGTACTCCTTGCCCCCCTGGATGTTCCTGGCGTCGGCGAAAACAAAGGCGCCGCCGGCGGGAGTGGAGGTGATCGCGGCCATCGACAGCGCGTCATCGGTCGCTAGCGACGGTGCCGGGCGCATGGTCATTTGGAAGCCCTCGGGGATGGCGTCCGCCATCTCGTTCTCAAGCCAGTTGCCACACGGGATGAAGACGGCGTCACCCTCCAGCCAGAAGCTCTGCGACTCTGTGTGGCTGAGCCCTTCGGTGCCTTCCATGATGTAGTCGTTGTCGTAGAGGGCGCGGAGCGCGTCGAGCGCGGCGCGAACCGGCTCCTGGGTCCAGGCATCCTCGGCAAGGTTGTCGAGCTTCATCGCCGCTTCCCAGCCGCCCGACTTGAAGATGAGCTCGTCCATCAGATATCGGACGTAGTACGGGTAGAGTCCCTGGTAGGTCCAGGGCGCCATGTCGGTCTCGGTCTTGATCATCTCGCACATGGCAAGCATGTCGTCCCAGGTCTGCGGGTATTCCCATCCCTGCTCCTCGAACAGCGCCTGGTTGTACCAGACGCCGTTCACGTTCATCGAGTACTTGAGTGAATACTGGCTGCCGCCGTACACGCCCTCCAGCTGGGAACCGGGGACGACTGACTCGAGGAAGGTGATGTCTTCCTGCCCGTAGGCCGGCGCCGCCATCAGGTCGTCGAGCTGGGCGAGCAGGCTCTCGTTATAGAGCGTGGTGACGTTGAAACTGCCAGCGCCACCGTTCAGCATGACGTCCGGCGGGCTGCCGTCGACGACACGCGCCTGGAACTGCTCCTGCAAGCGCTGGGTGCCAATGTAGGCGTTCTCCGAATCCGGGAATCGCTCCTGGTACATGTCATTGACATTGATGGCGTAGTCGTCGCCGTAGCCGCCCTTGAACACGACGACGTCGAGCGGCGCCTCGGGATCGACGCCGAGGGGATTGTCGCCACCCTGAGCGACGGCCTGCCGGGACTTCGCAACAAACGCCATCGTCAACGCCGATCCGGATATGCCGAGCACGGCGGCGCGCTGGATCATCTGCCGACGCGACATGCCCGTTGCCCCGACCTCGCGGAAGAGCTGATCGATCCGGCGACGTTCCTCTGCGTGAGTCACTTTCGGTCCTCCACACTATCGCGCGCCGTTCGATACGGAGCCGCGATCCTGTTGACGTTGGTCGATGGACCGAACCGTCGCATGCGGGTGTGTATCTGTCAATCCATGCGCGACACACAATCGGGATGACCGCCGAAGGCGCGTCATTCAATGACATGGGCGGAAATCTGTTGCGTAACCCGAACCATGACTTCGAGGAGAAGGCGCGCGGACCGTGCCACGTGTCATGCGATGACCTGGCGGCAACCGACCCGACACAGGTGACACCACGGTGTCGATGCGGTGCGAGAGATGCCATGTTCGGGACGGGTTCGCCTGGCGACGGCGCGCTGCACGAGTCGACCGGGTCGCTCCATGGGACAGCGGCGTGGCTCACGACGACACCACGAATCGCCTCCAGGCACGAACTCGACGTGCGGTGAGACGAATCCCGGCCAGATGTGTGTACAGTCGCCTGATCTCGATCACCGCCGCATTTCCCGGACGGGATTGTCAAGAACGCCACAGGTTTCAGATGAAAATCGTCATCGTCCCTTCCAGCCCCTCGTCGCCGGGGAGGTCGCTGTAATACCGGTAGTTCCCGAGCCGGGGCTGCTCCAGCTCGATCATGGCCGTTTCGCCGGAGTCCAGGCGGAGATCAACATCGAGCTCGTCGATGATGAAGGAATGAGGCCGGGATCCGGCGTTGACGACGGTGATGGTCACGTCACGCCCGACCGCCGACTCGAAGTGCTCGGGGACGATCGCCACGTCGGTAATGTGAACGGTGATTTCACCAACGATGATCTGCGTCGACGGCGAGGCGACGGTTGGGTTGGCTGGCACCGCCGGTGACGCAACGGGACTCGCCGAGGGGGTTGCCGGTCCGCTTTCACCGCCGCCAATGCGAATCGCAACCACGGTCAGCAGCATTGCCACCGCGACTGCGGACCCGACCTGCAACGGCGAAAACGGGTGGCGCGACCATGGTCGCGCCACCCGCACCGAGCCAACCGACCGAACGTGTCCGAAGGTCTCGGGCAGCATGACACTAATCCTCCGGAGTGGCGGCAACCGGCGCACCGGAGATGTCGCCGCCGGTCGACACAAGCTGCCAGAGCGTACCGGACGGATTCTCGAACGGGTCATAGTCGCGGCTGAACTGGCATTCGCACGCGGTTGCGTACAACTCGCCGTCCTCACCCTGGCCGGCACCGGTCACCAACAAGTCGGTATCCAGCAACTCCTCGTACTGCCAGACGCCGGCATCATCCCGCGCCAGGCCCCAGAACTTGCCGGAGCAGAAGTCCGAAGAGAAGTAGATACCATCGAGCTCCGGCGACTGCTCGCCGCGATAACTGCCGATGCCGGTGATCGAGCAGCCGTTGTCGCCGTGCTCGAACTCGGCCACCGGCAGCACGCCGAAGGTGCCGCATGCCTCGTTTTCGTCAGGTGGATAGCAATGCGCCCCCTCCATGAAGTCCCAGCCGAAGTTGTGGCCGCCGTTGGTCACC
>JAUIGA010000264.1 GCA_030430125.1 Chloroflexia bacterium
CGCCGGACGACCGGCAGTGCCGAGCAAGGAGGTCGCTTCATGATCGATACCACCGCTCCTACGCCACCCTTCGTCACCCGTTGGCTGGAGACCATCGCGCCAGCGCGTCTCGACGAGATCGCATCGAACCCGGCCGACACCGCCATTATCTCTGCCGACATCATCAATGGATTCCTGCGTGAGGGCCCGCTTGCCTCGGAACGTGTCGACCGCATAACCAAGCCTGTGCTCGAGCTGTTGCGCAGCGCCTGGGATCACGGCGTCCAGCACTATGTCTTCCTGCAGGATACCCACCCGGAAGACACGCCTGAGTTCGAATCCTACCCGCCCCACGCCATCGCCGGTACCAGCCAAAGCCAGATGATCCCGGAGATCGCCGATCTGCCCTTCGCCGATCGGTTCACGGTATTCGAGAAGAACTCGTTGCATCCCGCCATCGACACCGGATTCGACGCCTGGTGGGACGAACACCCAAACCTCCGCACCATCATCGTCGTGGGCGATTGCACCGATCTCTGTGTCTACCAGCTCGCCATGCACCTGCGGTTGCGCGCCAACGCCCTCGGGATACACGGCTTCCAGGTCGTCGTGCCGATGAATACGGTTGAGACGTTCGACATCCCGGAGTCCGCTGATCTCGAGCCCGGCACCGCGCACCCCGGAGACTTCTTCCATGACGTTTTCCTGTACCACATGGCATCGAATGGCATCAGCATCGTGCGAAGCATCACATAGACCGGCTCGGATTCAGTCTTGATCGTCGCCAGAGAAACGGTGGAAGTGCATGACCAACGACGACCGTCAGGGTCTCGTCCATGAGCCGGGACAGGTGTACACCCATCAGGGGGATCACTTGTTCCTGCCGGAATCGACTGCCCTATTCGTCGATCTCTATCATATCGATGCCGCCTATATCGCCTGGAAAGGCAACCACACCGGCACAGCAACGTTCGACCTCTACACGCGGTCAAACCCCTTCGGCGGCGGATTCATGCTTGTCGCGGGTCTTGAGCCGGCACTCGACTACCTGCAGCGATTCGCCTACACCGATGATGAGCTCGCCTTTCTGGCACGTACGCGCCCCTACGAGCCGGCGTTCCTGTCATTCCTGCAGGACATGCGCTTCACCGGGGACATCGTCGGCATGCGCGAGGGCGAGATCGCTTTCCCCAACGAGCCGATACTCCGCGTCACGGCGCCGTTCCACGAGGCCCTGATGCTTGAATCCGGGCTGCTTCGCGCCATCGGCGTGTCGACATTGATCGCAACCAAGGCCGCGCGTCTCACCCTGGCCGCAGTTGGTGCATCCGTGGCTGATTTCGCGTTCCGACGCGCCCACGCACCGCACATCGCCGCGCGCGCCGGGTACATCGGCGGATGCGACAGCACCTCGTTCGTCGCCGGGGCCATGGCCTACAGCATCCCCGCGTCCGGCACCATCCCCCACGCTCTCGTGCAGGCGTATCCGTCCGAGCCAGAAGCGTTCGAAGCCGTCGCCGCGGCATTGCCGGAATACAGCCTGCTGCTGGATACCTATGATGTGCCAACGGGGATCGACAACGCCATCTCCATCGCGAAGCGTGAACACGAACGGTCCGGCCACCGGCTTGCCGCGGTTCGGCTGGACAGCGGCGACCTGATCGCCGACAGCGTCCTGGTTCGAAATCGCCTCGACGACGCGGGACTCAATGACGTGAAGGTGCTGGTCAGCGGCGACATCGACGAGTACCGCATCACCGAGATCCTCGCTGCCGGCGCGCCGGTCGATGGCTTCGGCGTTGGCGGCAACCTCGGTGTCGGACTCGGCACGGTGGATAGCGGCACCGTGGGTGGCGTCATCGGCGCGGTCTACAAGCTCGTCTGGTTCGACGATCACGATGAAACACCGTCGCGGATCAAGCTCGCTGGCGGCAAGAGCACCTGGCCGGGCAGGAAACAGGTGTACCGCATCAACGGATTCGAGCAAGATCGAGTCCAGATCGAATCCGAGCCACCACCGAGAGGCGGTCGGCCGATGCTGCAGCCGGTCATCGAACGCGGCTCCCGTGTTGTTGAAGAGGAATCGGTCGACCAAATCCGGGCACGAGCGATGGCGTCGCTCGATGCCCTGCCGGCGCAACTCCGCGCACTGTCGGTCAAGGCACCACATCACGTGGAGATGTCCGATGGGCTGCTGACCTTGCGCGAGGAGACCATTGCCCATTTCGATGCGCAGGCAAGCCAGCGATAGCGCCCGGACGCCTGCCGGCCCGTGCACACGCGGCAGTCTGCGACAGATCTCCCGGAGATTACGCTACAGCCGCCGGGTGATCCCCTTGGCCGCATGGCGTTTCTACGGCACACAGGCGCTCCCCGACCCGGTGACGAAGCAGCTCAGCGGCGTCCTCCCGTCGAGCAGGTGCATCGTCGCAACCCAACCGGTATCCACGTGCTCGATTCCGATAAATCCGAACTCGGCCCACCGCCAACCCGACACCAGGGTGTCGTCGCCAACATCCCTTCCCGTGAAGACTCCGTTCTCCATCTCGAGTTGCGTGCCGCTGTTGCCGGCTATCAGCTCGAGGGGTCTGCCGGATTCCGCGGTGAATGTCAACATCTGGCCCATGTGCACATGTCCGGCAATCACCATGCGAAATGCCGCCGGCGGCTGCAGGTACCCTGCGTCGGTGTAGGTCGCGGTCGTCCATTCGACGAACGTGCCTGGCTCGTCGCCATCTGCGATGGACCAGAACGGTCGGTGCGTGAGCAGCCAGGCCGGCCCATCCCCGGCGAGCCGCTCGGCCGCTGCGAACTGCGCCCGGTAGGCCTCGGTCGTCGCGTCGTCGGAGGAGGTGTCGCCGGCCGCTGCCGAGTCAAGCACAACGGCTTCAACAGACCCAATGGTCAGCGCATACGGTTCTGTGAAGTCGAGACAGCTCACCGCCAGTGGTCGTGGGTCGAGATAGCGAAACCAGCCGTCGCCGGCACGTTCGCAATCTTCGTGATTGCCGCGCACGAAGATCCACGGCGCCGCCCCGAGCAGTGGTGAGGCCGGTTCGAAGAAGTCCGCTTCCCACGTCGCCCACGTGTCACCCCACGGGCTGCCAGCGCACCCGGCATTGCCGTCGGGGCACGGCGATTCCCGATAGAGGTAGTCGCCGACGTGGATGATCAGATCCGGCTTCCACGCCGCGGCCTGTGTGGCGAGCTTGGCAAGCGGCCAGGCATCCGGGTCGTTGCAGGCCTGGAATTCATCGTCCTCGCTCTTCAGGCGGCAGCCGGTATCGCCGACGACCAGCACACGTTCGGGGTTCGCCTTCGGCATCGGCAGCGACGTTTCGCCGATCGTCACCGTGGTCGAGCCCTCCGGCACCACCGTTTCGCAGACCATATTTGGGTGATGCTCTGTTGCTGTCGCTCGCACCGCCATGCGATAGGCGGTGTCATCGATCGAGATGACTGGACAGTCGCTGGCTGCGATTGCCCTCGCGATCACCGCATCGCCCGCACCTAGCTCCAGCCACGCCGGCTGCCCCTCACCCAGGACGGGTGTCGCATCCAATCCCGGAGTGGAGCTTGCCGGAACTGGCGTTGCACCCGGCGGTGTTGCCTCCGGTTGGGCGGCGATTGGCGACACGGCTCCGAACGCCACGAACAGCACGAGCACGACGAGACGACGCATGGCGGTGTCCTATCTACCCTGGATGCACGCAGGGGCATCGCGTCTGGATCGGGACCCGCCACCATCGTACACACTCCGCGCCATTTACCGCGCCGGAGCGCTCACAGAGTGAATCTCGGAGCCTCCGGATTCAGGATGGCGACCTTCGGCGTGGTGCGCCAAATCGCGCTCACATCCGCGGCGAGCGACGTCACCAACCGCTCCAAGTCGGAGACGGCACCGTCGTGCATCGCTTCCGCTACGACCAGGACACTCGATGTCGAACCCCGGACCGCCGACAAGCCGCTCTGCCGATTCGTCCAGCGGCGCGCGTGCGCCTGGCTGGCGGCGTCGGCGAAGATCACCTCACCGGCGGCCGGCGATTCGGTCTCGCCGCCGAAGGTCAGGTACCGCTCCTCGCCCCAGGCGAACCGGACCTCGATCCAGTCCGTCACCTGTGCGAGGTCGAACACCGCGATCGGCACGGCAAACGCCAGCGATGCCGCGTTGCACAGGTCGATGAGGGGATGCAGCCGCGGCAGGTCGCCATCTCTCCGATACCGGCGAAGCAGCGCCTCCGAGGCGCACCGGTACTGGGTGGGTTTCAGGCCCATCTTCGTGAACGTCCGCCGCCAAGCCTGGATTTCCGGCAGTGTGGATTCCGGTCCACGTTCGAGACGCGTCGA
>JAUIGA010000265.1 GCA_030430125.1 Chloroflexia bacterium
CCTGCACGGCGTCCTGCCGGGTTGCCACGTCGAGCCTGTCGAGAATGGATGTCACATGGCGCTCGACCGTCTTTGGGGAGATGAACAGTCGCGTGGCAATTGCCTTGTTGGTGAGCCCCTCGGCGATCAGCGCGAGGACGTCCTGCTCGCGTGCCGTCAGGCGGGCAGGGTTGGCGCGGGTCGACGGGCGAGCGCCACGTGGAATCGTGGTGACGCCGAGATCGCGCATTCGCTGGGCGGTGTGCGCCGCCATTGGTCGCGCGCCGAGCTGGTCGAACGTGGCGAACGCCTCGCGCAGCGCGTTCTCGTCGTCGCTTTCGGCCAGGGCGCGGGCGGATTCGTATGGGCAGCCAAGCGCGGCCCATGCGCGTGATGCGGCCAACCAGTCTCCCGCGATCTGCAGGGCATACGGCTCGGCGGAATCGTCGGGTTGGTGGTTGAGGTCACCGGACTTCCAGCGCCAGTAGCCCAGCTCGCCGATGTGCCACGGGTGCCGGTATGCCGCGGCGAGGTCGTAGACGGCGCGCGCTTCCTCAATGGTTCGGGCCGTGTTGCCGGCCAGCCATGCGGCCTCGGCGCGGGCGGCATGCGTCGGAGCAAGTCGTTGCAGTGTCTTCGTCGGGATCGAGAGCTCGAGCGCGTTGTCGAGCGCTGGCCATACGTCCGGGTCGCCGCGGCGAGCGCGCACCCGGCCGACGGCAAGCTCCGCCATGATGACGCTGATGATATCCGCCGCGGGTGTTTGCAACACCGAGGACGCCAGGTCGGCCGACTCCTCCCATCGACCCTGGAACAACCTGGTCAGGGCGAGCCAGGCGGTGAGGTACCAGAGCCAGCCGTCCAGGTCTCGCTCGCGCGCGAAGGTGATTCCCTCGGTCAGGTAGCGTTCGGCAATGGCGAAGCGATAAATCTCGCCATGTCCGGAGCCGAGATTGGTCAACAGTGAGGCGATTTCGGTGTCGAGACCGTGTTGGCGAGCCAGCTCGAGGCCGCGTTCGAGGTCGGTACGGCCCTGCTCCTCATCCAGACCGATCAGGCGCGACGAACCCATTGCATTGAGCGCGCCGGTGTGGATCCGGGGCAGTTCGAATTGTGTGGCCAGCTCGATCGCTCGTTGGGCCCAGGTGATCGACTGGTCGTAGTCGCGGTTGAGCATTCGCAATCGCGCTTGCGTTTGCCAGGCATGTGCATGAACCGCCGATGGGGGCTGGTTCTCCAGCAGCGCGATCGCCCGCTCGACCGCCGCGTCGGCCTCTGAGTTCCGACCTTCGTGGACGAGCGTCCACGCCAGGAACGCATGCCAATTGCCCTCACCCTCCACGTTCCCGAGACGATGGTTGATGTCGATCAACTGTTGTGCGCATTCGGAGCACTCCCCGAGTGTTCCCGTCGCGAAACTCTCCGGGAACCAGCGCTCCAGCAGGTTTCGCCTGCGCTCCAGCGGCAGTCGGTCGGCGTACTTCAGGGCCCGCTCATACTGCTTCGCTGCTTCACGGTGGGCGCCGAGTGCCGCTGCCCGGTCTCCTGCCTCGGGTGCGTAGTCGAGCACGGCGTCGGCGTTGCCGGCGGCGTCGGCATGATGGGCGAGCCGAGGGTAGTCCGCCACCGTTGTCACGCGAGTTCGCAATGCATCGAGAACGACGGCGTGCAGCTCTGCCCGTCGGAGTGGCGAAAGGGCATCGTAGATGGCGTCCTGGCCAAGCTGGTGACGGAACCGCAGCATGTCGCCGGCGGGCTGCAGCAATCCGATTTCGAGTGATTCGTCGACAGCCCTGGCATGCTCGCCGGCGACGGTCTGAAGGAGCCAGGGCTCGATCCTGTTCCCGATCACTGCCGCGGCGTCGAGTGCGGCACGGCCCGCAGGGGACAACCGCGACGTCCGCGTGAGCACGGCGTCGCGAACCGTCGGCGGTACGGAGGCGCCACCCGACGCGAGCACCTCTGTTACGTAGAAGGGATTGCCGTCAGTACGAGCGTGGAGATCGTCCGGATCGACGGCGGACCCGGCGGCCATCGCCCGGACGGCCGCCGGGCTGAGCAGATCCACCTTGAGGCGATGCACGGCTCTGGAAGTCGCGAGATCGCCCAGCACGATACGCAGTGGGTGCTTGCCGGAGACCTCGTCGTCGCGATACGTCACGATGAGCAGCGAGCGAGTGCGATCGATGCGTCGGCCGAGGTAGCGAAGGAGATCGAGCGTGGCATCGTCGGCCCAGTGGGCATCCTCGATGATGAGGGCGACAGTGGTGCTGGAGAGCGAGTCGAGCACAGCCTCGAACACGTCGGCGCGTCGCGAGGGGGCGCGAAGCAGGCTGCGAATGGGCCCATCCATCTCGCGTGCGATGTCATACAGGGGACCGAGCGGCCGGGGTGATGACAACGCATCGCATCCACCGGCAAGGACCCTCACAGCACCATCGACCTGCTCGGCGAACGCTCGTACCACGGAGGTCTTGCCGGCACCGGCTTCTCCGCCAATCACCGCCATCACGCCGTCGCCGGTCGCAGCGGTGGATACGAGACCGTCCAGTTGGTCGAGGAGGGGTTGTCGCTCAACAAGCTCCATCGAAGGCATTTGCCTCGCCAGCGCGACACGGGCGACTGCGCACCGTCCGCGTGCCAGCGGTCCGGATGGATCCTCGATGGAGCGAGTGTAGCAAACCGGCCCGCCGGGATCGCGCGGGGCGCAGATCCCGGCGGCGAAGGGCTAGGTGGTATCTGGTGCCGGCACCTCGATCCGCCGTCCTTCGCGATGGGACTGCTGGATCGCGTCAAGCAGTTGGAGGGTTGCCATCGCATCGTCCGGACCGGTCGGCAACGGCGCCCCCTGTTCAAACGCTGCCTTGAACTGCGAGAAAGCATCCCATCCCACCGCGCCGGAGTAGCCGGGTCTGGCGGGAATCTCGAATGCCACCGTCCGGCGACGATCGGATGCCCAGGATGGATGGTCGCTTTCCATCTCGAATCGCGGACTGGAGCCGTCCCAGGTGATCCATCCTCTCGTGCCGTGGATAGCGATGCCAGTCTGGTCGGGACCACGCGGGTTGACATACCCACAGGCAAGCGTCGCGATCAATCCCGTGTCGTTGTCAAGCGTGACTGACGCGACATCTTCGATCTGAACCGGCACGGAGGTGCGTGTTGCGAGACTGGCGGAAGCGCGGGTGAACTCATGGCCTGTGACCATGCGAAGCAGGTCGAGCCAGTGCACACCGAGCCAGTGCATGATCCCGCCGCCACTGCGGGCGCGATCGAACAGCCAATGGACCTCGCCGGGTGCGGATGCGCCGCCATTCACCGCACCCGCCAGCGATACCTCCTCGATAGTCTTCCCATCGAGATAGGAGTCGTTGCGGAGCTTGACGTTGGTTGTCGCGAAGGTCACCTGCGCGGAGATGAGGTCACCAAGCAACCCCTCCGCGATCATGTCCCGCATGGCCATGGCGACGGGCGAGAAGCGGCGCAGGTAGGCAGCCACGAAGCTGACGTCATGTTCCCTGATGGCGTCCAGCGCGGGCTGGAACGCGTTTGCGGAGACCGCGCATGGCTTTTCGGCGAAGATATGGAGTCCCGTCCGAGCTGAAAATGCTATCGCGTCGGGGGTGACATCGTTCGGCAGCGTCACCAGCACGGCGTCCGGCGCCGTTGCCGCAATCGCCGCCTCGATATCGTCGAAGAGCGGCATCTCCACCCCTTCGAGAGCGAGGAGCCTGGCGGCTCGTTTGGGGTCCGGGTCGTACCCGCCAGACAGCTCGAACCCGTCGTGGTGGGCGATCGTCTCCCGATACAGTGGTCCGTGCGGGTGATCGACGCCGATCTGAAGCAACCGGGTCATGCCGAAACAACTCCCTTCGGTGGCGTGGGATTCGTGGCGCGTTCAACACGCTCGCCATCGCTCGCGAGTATCGCCGCAGGTCGTGGTGTCAGCAATACCCGGCATTGACATCCTGGCGTTCCGCCGATAGGGTGCGACAGATTTGTGAGCGAAATACACGCCTGATGTACGTGAGGAGACGGGGCAGAGCATGACCAGGCGCAGCGTGATCTCCATCACCAAATCCGAGGTGGTGTCGCCGCACGGTGCGGTAGGCGCCATGCACCCGCTCGCCGCCGAGGTCGGGGTCGATATCCTCCGGCAAGGTGGAAACGCGATCGACGCGGCTGTCGCCGTGGGATTCGCGATCGGTGTGGTCGAGCCGTTCAACAGTGGTCTTGGCGCTATTGCGGTGCTGGTGTCGTATGACGCCGCAACACGACGCATCCACGCCATCGACGGAACAGGACCGTTGCCGTCG
>JAUIGA010000266.1 GCA_030430125.1 Chloroflexia bacterium
AAGAGTAGTGGCCGATTCACTGAAAGAGCGCCTCCAGGCGGATCTCAAGACTGCCATGCGAGACAAGGACAACGAGCGGAGGGATACGATCCGTCTCCTGATTTCCGAGCTCAAGAAGAAGGAGATCGATGACCGTCGCGAGCTCGACCAGGCGGGCGAAATCCAGTTGTTGCAAACGCAGGCGAAACAACGCAGGGACTCGATCGAGCAGTTTGAAGCTGGCGATCGGCAGGACCTTGCCCGCAAAGAGCAGATTCAACTGGAGATCATCGAGTCCTATCTGCCGCAGCAAATGACGGATGCCGAGCTCGCGGCGTTCATTGACGCGGGCATCGCCGAAGCAGGTGCGTCGGGCCCGAAGGATATGGGCAAGGTCATGGGCCTCCTTTCAAGGACGACCGAGGGGCGCGTGGACGGGCGTCGACTTGCGGAGAACGTGCGGAATCGCCTGACAACCCTGGGAAGATGAGGCGATGGAGCATTCGCGCATGCACGGCCCGCCGGAGGTCAGCGTCACGATTGGGTACCGGGTCGACAGGGCACGGGCGCAAATTGACGAGTCCAGTTTTGCCGCACTGTTGCAACACGCGCTGACAGGCGAGAAGCAGCACGGAGACTGGGTGTTTGCGATCGAGCTCGTCGACGATGCAGACATGTCGCGCATGCACGAAGAGTTCCTCGGTGACCCTTCACCTACGGACATCATGACATTTCCCTACGAGCTCGACGACGGTGAGCGTGGAGGCGACATCGTCATCTCCATCGACACCGCAGAGTCCAATGCGGAGCACAACAGTTGGACGCTTACCGACGAACTGGAGTTCCTGGTGCTGCATGGGCTGCTGCACATTCTCGGCTGGGACGACGACACGCCGGCTCGACGTGAGGCGATGCTGGCTCGACAACTCGACTTGTTGCAGAGTACGAGGCGGGCAGTGCCATCCGACGATGCATCGGATACTGCCGCTCCCTGAGAAACTTGATCTGCACCAGCGATCCGCCGGCTGAGCGGCTCTGCGTCTACCGGGCGACTGTTGTCAACTTTTCATAAGACTTAACCTGTTGCGCTGGTCCTATCCGCCGACGAGCCTTCGAAGGCGATCAACGGCGTGGAGCGCCGATCGTCGCTGAACGTCGTCCATGGTCGCGCGCAAGCCGACGTAGGTCACATCGGCGTCTGATGTTCTCGACGAGATGACCACGGCTGCCATGCCATGCAGCACCTGTCGCTCGTCGAGCCCGCCGAAGACGACGATGGCAACCCCCAGCGTGGCGTCGGAATTTGCCCGTACCTGTTCGGCCAGGTCAAGCGCCCGCGCGGTTGCGCTTTCACGGTCCAGGCCAAGGTCAAGTGGCAAGACACGTCCGTCGACCAACGGGTGCGTCGGGTCCATCGCCGGAACCGTTGTCAGCAGGCCACACAGGGCACCTCCGCTACCTGCCTCGACAACTGCCAGGGTCGTGCCGGTACGCTCGAGGGCACGCAACAGTACCTGAGGCAGCGTATCATTGTCCCGGCCCCAGATATAGGCGCCAAGGATAGCCTCGACATCGGCAACACCGTTCGCCAGCATCCTGTCGGCGGTGTCCGGCACGTCGGAGGTCGCGGTGACCCTGATATGGACACCGTCGTCCTTCGCATATGTTGCGATGATCGGTTGCTCCCGGAGGATGAGATCGTGAATCTCGTCTTCCGCGGCTGATTCGCCGATGCCGATGGTCTTGAGCGTGGTCGAACGGATGACGTGAGCGCCGGTCCGCTCCTGCAGGGCGGGCAGCGCCTGTTCTCGCCACATTCTGTACATCTCGCGGGGGACGCCGGGCATGGAGATGACCGTGCCCTGAAGTCCATCACGATTGATCGATACCAACCAGCCCGGAGCGGTCCCGACGGGATTGGAGAGAATGCGCGACGAGGGGATGACCCACGCCTGTTTCGCGTTCCGTTCCGGCATCGCCTGGCCGCGATTGGCGAAGAACGATCGCAGCTCGCGCAGGAGCTCGGGATCAACCGCAGGGCGTTCGCCGGCGACCTCCGCGATCGCCTCGCGAGTCAGATCGTCGTCGGTCGGGCCGATCCCCCCGGTGCAGATCACCAGGTCGGCGTTTCCGAGTGCAAGGCGGAGCGTCTCGACGAGATCGGTCTGATGATCTCCAACCTGGGCGACGCGTACCAGCTCGATACCGGACGCGGCACACTCTTGGGCGAGGAAGGTGGCGTTCGTGTCGGTGATCTGACCCGACAACAACTCTGACCCGATCGACACCGCCCAAGCTCGCATCTGGCTTCTCCTGAGTGTGCCGATTCCCGGTGCTGTCGCGCGACGAAACGAGATGGTCGGCCTCGCTTTTCCATTATCTACGAGGCAGCAGAAAGGCGCACCCATGCTGGTACCCTCGGAGGGACTCGAACCCCCAACCTCTTGGTCCGAAGCCAAGCGCTCTATCCGTTGAGCTACGAGGGCATGGCAGGTGCGCCTGCGGCAGTATACCAGTGATGGCAGCGAAGTGTCATTCGGGCAAGGTAGCCGCGACGAACCTCGTGATTCACTGTTCTCTGGGTAAGATTGCCACGTGACACGCTGGAGCGGGAGGCAAACTTTGCTACGTTCATCTTCATTGGGTATTCGTGGATTGATCGCATTGTTGGCGGGAGCGATTCTCGTTGGTGTGGCGATCGTGGTCGATGGTCCCGTCGGGCGCCTGATCAATGGAGCGGGTGGCATCCTTTGGTTCACAAGCGCCGCGATCTTGACGGGCGCTGCTGTTCGTTCGCGGCCACCGAGGTGGCTGTGGGGTGTGTTGGCGTTGTTGACGGTCACCGTAGCCTTCATCGTGAAACCGTCTGCCGCGCTGCCAGCCGTGATCGGCTTTGCAGGTACGGGGTTCATTATGGGTCTGCTGGTGCCAGAGAGCAGGATGGTCTGGGCTGCACTCGTGCCGGCATGGTATCTGCCGGCGCATATCGGTACGGCTGTGGCAATGTCGGTGCTGGACTCACTCGTCGGAAATGAGGCAAGCCTGAGGACCGATCCCCCGCCAACCGCGGCGATGGTGCCGATGCTGATGGTGCTGTGCGCCCTCCTTGGCGGTTTGATCGCCAGTCGCATCCGTGGCGGCAGTTCTTTCAACCGATTCGTTCATCATTCGGTTGTTCGGGAGGGCTGATCATGGCGGTGCCGGCGGAGATGGTGGTGAGGCAGTTCGTCCTCGAGTTGTGGGGCAATCGGCGAGTCGACCTCGTGGATGAGCTCGTGCACCCAGAGTACAAGGCGGACGGTGCCGTCGCGGGCAGGGTGTTCGTGCTGGACAACATCGCTCGTATGCATGCCGGATTTCCCGATCTCCGGATCGAAATCACGCACCTTGTAGCAGACGGTGACTCCGTGGCTGTGCTGTTCGGCCTTGTGGGCACCCATGAAGGGAAATTCGGAGGTATTGAACCGACTGGGCGATCCATCCGGTTTCGAGAGGCGGGCTTCTTCCGGGTCGAGGGAGGAAAGGTCATCGAGGGCGATTTCGTCTCGGATGGTCTCGGGGCAAGGATTCAGCTCGGGGTGCTGCCGGAAACCTTCTGGACGGATCCGCACCGGTGATTTGCGGACGCCGGCGTCCGATTGGTCCAACAGCTACTACGCGCCTTGAGCATCAGAAACGTACGGCAATTGATCACGCGGCCGTCGATCCGTAACGTCCACACCGTTGGGTCGCCCAGGAACGCCGCGGCATTCGTCGACGCTGCTGCGCGCTTGACCTTGCAACCATCGTCGCATGAATCGGACTGGGCGCCGGCTGTGCCACCGTCTCTGGTCTCCCGCCGCGACGCCATGCGGCATTTCCCGCTATGTCCTGTGCCCAAGTCGACCAATCGATGCTCGGGCAGCACTCCGTTTAGAGACGCCAGATGAAGGGAACTCCGGTTGTACCGGCATCGCTTTCAACGAAATGTGCGGCGCAACGCCGGACTGCATGCGTGGGAGGGATCTGACCCACTCCGACCGAAAGGGGGCCAGCATCCGCCTCTGATTGATCTTCAGGAAAGCGTGGCGACCCAGAGATCGCCGAGCGCGCCGTTCGGCCCAGTCCCTCCGAACAGGTACACGCGATCGCCAAAGGCAACCATGTCGTGACTGGATCGTGCCGACGGCACGGCACCGGATTGATCGACGGGCGTCCACGTGTAGGCGCCATCGGCAAGGGTGCCCATCCATGTGTCTGCCACCGGGCCCTCGGCGGCG
>JAUIGA010000267.1 GCA_030430125.1 Chloroflexia bacterium
CGCTTGCTGCCGATGGCGCACAACGCGATGGCCGTGGTCGCCATCGAGCTGCTGGCGGCGGTGCAGGGGTGCGACTTCCACAAACCTCTCGTGTCGAGCGCGCCGCTGGAGGCGGTGCGGGCGGTGGTGCGGGCCGAAGTGCCGCACCTGGAGGACGATCGGCACTTCCACCCCGACATCGAGACGGCGTCCGCACTCGTTCGTTCCGGCGTGATCGCCGACGCGGTTGATGTCGATCTGCCGGGCATCGTCGCATCTTGACCGGGTACGTGTACGGCCGGCCGCTCGCCCCGGTTCCAGGGCGACCACAAGGGTCGCCCGTACGAGATGGATTCAAACTCGGCGAAATCCGCCCAACATATCCCATGAGGTATTGCTGCCATGGCTTCCACGAACGCCCCGATCATCCACGCTCCGACCGGCACCGAGCTGAGCGCGAAGAGCTGGCTCACCGAAGCGCCGCTGCGCATGCTGATGAACAATCTCGACCCCGACGTCGCCGAGCGCCCGGAGGACCTGGTCGTCTACGGCGGCATAGGGCGCGCCGCCCGCAACTGGGATTGCTACCACCGCATCGTGGCGGCGTTGCGCGAGCTTGAGGCGGACGAGACGCTGTTGGTCCAGTCCGGCAAGCCGGTCGGTGTCTTTCGCACCCATACTGATGCGCCGCGCGTGCTGATCGCGAATTCCAACCTGGTGCCGAACTGGGCGAACTGGGATCACTTCAACGAGCTCGATCGCAAGGGCCTGATGATGTATGGCCAGATGACGGCCGGCTCGTGGATCTACATCGCCAGCCAGGGGATTGTGCAGGGGACCTACGAGACATTCGTAGAGATGGGGCGACAGCACTACGACGGCGACTGGCAGGGAAGGTGGATCCTGACCGCCGGACTCGGCGGCATGGGTGGAGCCCAGCCGCTGGCGGCAACGATGGCCGGCGCGTCGATGCTCGCCGTCGAATGCCAGCAGAGCCGCATCGACATGCGGTTGCGCACCGGCTACGTCGACAGGCAGGCGGACGACCTCGACCATGCGCTGGCGATCATCGATGAGGCGAAGTCGACCGGCAAGTCGATCTCCGTAGCGCTCCTCGGCAACGCCGCCGACGTCTATCCGGAGCTGGTCCGGCGTGGCGTGCGCCCCGACGGCGTCACCGATCAGACCTCCGCCCACGACCCGGCCCACGGCTACCTGCCGCAAGGGTGGACGGTGGAGCAGTGGCAGCGTGTGCAGAAGGGGGATCCGGAAGAGGTGGCGATGTCGGCACGGGCGTCGATGGCGGTCCAGGTGCGCGCAATGCTCGACTTCCACCGCATGGGTATCCCCACGGTCGACTACGGCAACAATATCCGCCAGGTGGCCTTCGAGGAGGGAGTGAACGAGGCGTTCGCGTTCCCCGGTTTTGTGCCAGCCTACATCCGGCCGTTGTTCTGCCGGGGTGTCGGACCATTCCGCTGGGTTGCGCTCTCCGGCGATCCGGAGGACATCTACCGAACCGATGCGAAGGTCAAGGAGCTGATCCCGGACGATCCGCATCTCCACAACTGGCTGGACATGGCAAGGGAACGCATCCAGTTCCAGGGGTTGCCGGCGCGCATCTGCTGGGTCGGGCTCGGCAACCGCGACCGGCTCGGTCTGGCGTTCAACGAGATGGTGCGGTCGGGCGAGCTGAAGGCGCCCGTCGTGATCGGGCGCGACCACCTCGATTCCGGCTCGGTGGCGAGTCCGAACCGGGAGACGGAGGCGATGCGGGACGGCTCCGACGCGGTTTCCGACTGGCCGCTGCTCAATGCGCTGCTGAACACGGCGTCGGGCGCGACCTGGGTGTCGCTGCACCACGGCGGTGGGGTCGGCATGGGCTTCTCGCAGCACGCGGGGATGGTGATCGTCTGCGACGGGACGGACGCGGCGGCGGCGCGGATTGGTCGCGTCTTGTGGAACGACCCGGCGAGTGGTGTGATGCGCCATGCCGACGCGGGATATGACGAAGCGATCGCCTGCGCCCGCGAGCACCAACTCAACCTGCCGGGGATCCTGTCGTAGTGCGGTTTGGTGTGTGCCCCAGATCCTGCTTGAAGACGGACATCAAGGGAACCACACTCTATTGCGCGGTGTAGGAGGGGCAGAGGATCAGCCGGCAACTCGATGCGCATCAGGGTTGCTGGCTTGAGGTCTGGAGGTCTCTTATGCATCACACCAGAATTGCCCGAATTGCGGCGATCGTCGTGTTGATGGTCTCCGCCGCGCTGCCGGCCCCGCTTGCTTCCACAGCCGAGTCGAGCCGCGGCTATCCCGAGTACGCGCTCTACGCCGCCGGAGACTGGGAGACGAGCGACGGGGAGATCGACCCCTTCGCCGATCCACACAGCGAGTTTCGTCCGCTTGATCCGGTGACCCTTGAGAAACTGGGCGAGAGTCCGGTGCTGACGTTCGAGGGAGCGTATCCGTCAATCGCGGCTTCCGCCGATGGTTCGACATTTGTCGAAATCGCGCATCAGGGTCAGTTGGAAGACTGGGTCACCGTGCGGAACGGCGCGAGTGGACCCGTGCGACGGACTATCGATGTTGTGGAGGCGGCATACAGCCCTCAACTGAGCGCGGACGGCTCTCGATTGGTCCTCTCGACGACGATGATGTGCGGCCCCTCTGGTTGTGGCGAGAAGACCTGGTACATCTACGACACTGTTTTCCGGCGAGTTGGAGTCGTCCTTCAGCGCCGACCTCAGGGGTTACCTGGGGACGGAGATGCTGACTCCAGACGGTGCGCGGCTCCTGGTCCCATTTTATGAGCGCCCGCCGGGGCCGACCTACCCGGCCACGCCGACTCCGCCCGGTGTCAGCGAAACTGGACCATGGCCGCTGCAGATTGCCGCGTTCGACCTGATCAGTGGTCAGGCGATCGATCGCGCGCAGGTGCCCGACGTGCTCGCGGGTTCATGGCAGGATCTCGAACGTTCGGACGAGGGGTACTATGGCCGATTCGTCGATCCGGGCATCGCCCTGTCGCCGGACGGCGACACCATCGCGGTTGTCGACGCGGCAATGGAGAGGTTGACCCTGCTCGACGCCGCCACGCTCGAGGTCGCCGGCATTCATGCGATCCACGAGCATGTCGGTCTTGTCGGTCGCTTCCTTGGCTGGCTCGGCATTCTGCCGCAAGACGCCGCCGCGAAGGTCTCGGAGGGGCGCGGAATCGACATGTTCTACTCCGCCGACGGCTCCCGCCTCTACCTATGGGGTGAGGAGATGAAGGTGGGCGAGAGCCATGCCGACGTCACGGGCCGCGGCTTCGGCCTGACCGCGATCGACGTATCGACGGGCGAGATCGTGGCAACCGGCCTCGGCGAATATCCCCTCTTGCGCGTCGTCGTTGATCCGAGTGGCGAATCATTGTACGTGCTGCGACCCGAGACGTCGTGGTGGGAAGCCGAGGGGCAGGTCAGCGACCATGTGCTGCTGCGACTCGACGCGGAATCGCTGGAGCCGCTCGCCGAACGCACGTTCCCTGGCCGAGTCAACCTGCTTCTGGTACCCGACCAGGCACGACAAACCAGGAGCTATCCTGATGACGCCGCTGCCGGGGCGACAAACTGGCCGCGAACCGGGATGCCCAGTGGCACGTCCGCGCCAGCATTGGCGACATAGCCGGCAAAGATGAGCCGCAGCGACGAACCCTCTGGCGCGTCGAGATGCACGGCGGCCTGCGCGTGCATGTGCAATGACGGCTCGCCGGAGCTGCCAGAGTTGCCGACGCGCGCGAGTTGCTCGCCGGGCTGCACCTGGTCGCCGACGGCAACCTCGATCGAACCCTGTTGCAGGTGGGCCAGCACCACCCATTCTTCTGGTGCCACCTGAATCACGATGTAGTTGCCAGCCTGCGAGACAGCGTCAACGCTGTCGCTTTCCGCTGAATCGCCCGGCGCGTGATCGGGCACGCCGTTCTCCACGGCGACGACCGTTCCGGCCACCGGAGCAACAACCGGGATATCCCAAACGTGGTAGTCCGCGTTCTGCGAGCCATCGCCCTCATGGATCGAGCCGTTCTTCCAGATCATGAACTCGTAGGCATCGAGTTGTCCCGGGCTGCCGTCGTGGTGCGAGGTCAGCTCGCCCTGCCCTCCCCAGTAGACGAAGAGCGGCTGGTCGGCAGGCAGGCGATAGGTGGTTCCG
>JAUIGA010000004.1 GCA_030430125.1 Chloroflexia bacterium
GGCTCCGAGTACGGTCGACAGCAGGCCACGCTCCTCGGTTGATGCCTCGATCACCACCGCGCCGGCGCCATCTCCGAACAGCACGCAGGTCGAGCGGTCGGTGTAGTCGATGTAGCGGGTAAGAGTGTCGACGCCGATCACGAGAATCCGCTCGAAGGTGCCCGAGGTGACGAACTGCGTCCCGACGCTGAGTGCGGTGACGAACCCCGCGCAGGCGGCGCCGACATCGAAGGCGCCGGCGGTGCCCCCGAGCTCGGCCTGGACCATGGCGGCCTGCGCCACCAGGAAGTCGTCAGGGGTGGCGGTGCCGACAACGATCAGATCCAGGTCGTCGGCGGTGAGGCCCGCCCGTTCCAGGGCTTCCCGTGCGGCGGCAGTGGCCAGGGTCGTGGTGGTGTCTCGCTCCCCGACGATGCGGCGTTCCCGGATGCCGGTGCGGGAAACGATCCAATCATCCGTGGTGTCGACCATCGACTCCAGGTCGTGGTTGGTGAGCACGCGATCGGGGACGGACGTTCCCCATCCGGTGATTGCCGCGTGTGGCATGTGATGTCCTGACGCGAAAGCCGATGGTGACCGGGTGTCCGGTGCATACTGCCGTTGATTGTAAAGCCGGGACCGCCTGCCGTGTCGGATACGCCGACCGAGATGCGGTCATGTACGGGTGTATTCGATCCATCTCGCCGTGCCGAACACAGCAAAAAGGGCGGGGATGCGCGATCTCCCGCCCTGGCGCCGGTCAGCGTGAATCGCCGCCGACCGGTATCTGGTGCGACGCGAGGCCACCAGGATTACTGCGACCGGGCATCCTCGATTTCGATCACCTGCCGACCGCGGTACGTGCCGCAGTTCGGGCAGACATGATGCGCGCGTCGCAGGCTGCGGCAGTTGCGGCAGCGCACGAGGTGCGGCGGGGTGAGGAAGTGGTGTCGTCGGCGGTTGCCCTGACGGTGCCGGCTGACTCGCTGCTTGGGAAGTGCGCCCATCGAATGTCTCCCTGTCTAGCCAGCGCCGTTCGGCGATGGCGTGTCGCGAACGCTGTCGTCGTCGTTCGCCTGTTCTGATTCGTCATCGAGGAGGCTGGAAAGGACGCTGAAGTGTCCCTTTCGCTCCTCCTCACCGGAGTCTTCCGGTTCGTCGCCCGTTCGTGCCGGCGGACCCGGGCAATCGGGGCCACACACCGGAACCATCGGCAGGGCCAGCACCAGATGCTGGCGAAGTGCCTCGGCCAGATCCAATTCGTGCCCTTCGTCGATCTCAAACAACTCGTCGTCGTCCACATCGAGAGCGTCATCGTCCTGATCGTGGTCGATGATCCCCGCGCCACTGCGGACGTCGTGGGATTGTCGAAACTGTTCGGTGAACGATGTCTCGACTGCCTGCTCGAACATGGTGAGACAACGAGCGCATTCCAGCGCGATGTTGGCGCGCACGGTGCCGGTTGCCAAAACCTGGCGACGAAGGCGAGTGAAGCGAACTTCCGCTTCGAGATCGTTGGCGTGGAGGTCGTCATCCAGTGCAAACGCGTCGAGCCGGATGTGGATGTCACGGATCGCACCGACAGGTTCCTGCAGGAGCGTGGCGACATTCAGCCGGGACTCGTTGACGAGCTCACGCACGGTATTGCCGTCTGTAGCCATGGTTCGATCTACCGATGCACGATCATTGTGCGGTTGCCCGTCCACAACGACGCGCACGAAGACGCCGGGCGCGAACCCCGGCGTAGCTGTGGAAGTGTAGGGGATTTCAGGAGATTCGTCAAAGGCGCGTGTTGCTGAGATGGTCCCACTGATATCTGGAAGGGGGTGCGCCCCGGTGAGCGAATATGTCAGGAGCTATCGTCAGCAATATCCAGGCCACAGTAGCCGTGAAGCAGGTGCCACACATCCCCCATCAAGTCGTGACGTAGCCCCGCTGGTCGAGAATGGGATCGATACCAGTCGCGCAAGTCTCGAACGACATCCTGAATGGTTAGCCAGTAGATGCGTCTATCGCGAAACTCCGACGCCAGCGCAGCCAAGACAGATTGATTCATTGCGTGAACGACGAATAACCTGTCGAAGTCGTCAGTTCCAAATATTTCGCAGGCCACTTCAAAGTGAGCCTGCCTCAACATCGAGAATTTAACGGAGCCAGCTGTTCCTGTCCGGATGTATGCATGGTCGCCGAATAGGTCGGAATCGGCACGCAGGAGTTTTCCAAACTCACGCCCTGACGGATCCCAGTCATGCTCATCCTTCGTTTCGATGATCATGCGTGGACCGATCGATTGCCCGTCCGGCAGCACGACGTGTCGCAGTGCGGGTTGCATGGCGACCAGGTCAATATCGGACAAGCCATACGGAACCGGCACTGGGGCACTTTCAGAGACCAGGCATCCATGTCGAGCCTCGATCCAGAATCGCGTCAACTCACTGCATGCATTGGAACGTGAAGACACAGTCCTGCTCCTGATGAAGACTGATCGCGAACTTCCAGTCGACCTTTCGAGAGACGTGTCGTGGTTGACTTTCACAGGATACGATCACCAGAGCGTGGCAGGCAACGGTCTTCAAGTCGAAGTCGTACACATTGGACGCACACGTCGGAATCGGTAGCATCTCAAGGAGTATCACGTGACCAACAACGGACAGTTCTCGGGAAAGGTCGCACTCGTTACCGGTGGTGGCTCGGGGATCGGCAAGGCAACCGCGGTCGAGCTTGGCCGGCAGGGCGCGTCGGTGGGGGTACTCTCACGGCAGGAAGATCGCATCGCCACGGCCTGTGACGAGGTGGCCGACACGGGTGGTGAGGCGCTCGGCATCCCGGCCGATGTCTCGCGCGAAGCCGACATGCTGGACGCCATCCTGACCGTGAAAGCGGCCCTGCCGCTGCTGAAGCGACAGGGTGGGTCGATCGTGGTGGTGTCGTCGGTGAATGGATCGCGCAACTTCAACTATCCCGGCGCGGTCGCCTATTCGACGAGCAAGGCGGGCCAGGTGGCGTTCACCAAGATGGTGGCGCTGGAGCTGGCGCAACACAACATCCGCATCAATGTGGTTTGCCCCGGCGCGATCCGGACGAACATCGGCGAGGCAACCCACCCGCGCAACATCGACGCAATCCGCTGGCCGGTCGAATATCCGAATGGGGTCTCGCCGCTGGCGGGCGGGCCGGCCGATCCGGCACAGGTCGCACGGGTGATCGCGTTCCTGTTGTCAGACGCGGCCGATCATGTCAGCGGCACGGAGATGTGGATCGATGCCGCCGAGAGCCTGCTCGTTGGGTAGCCAGCGGCTGGCATGAACTAGAAGTCGAACAGGTCATCCAGGAACGATCCGCGCTTCTTCTTCTTGCGGCGAGGATCGTATCCGCTCTCGTAGCCGCGGCGATCATCACGATAATCACCGTCGTCGGACGACCGGCGGCTGCGGTCGTCTCCGCGGTCGCTCGGTGCGGCGAACGTGCCGGAGCGCTCGATGATCTTGTCGAGCTCGCCGCGATCGAGCCAGACACCGCGGCAGGTGGGGCACCAGTCGATTTCGATCCCTTGTCGCTCGGTGATTTCAAGTGTCGTCTGATCGATGGGGCATTTCACGGGTTGCACTCCTGGGATGTGGGGTCTTCGACGTCAGTTGCAACGGATACCGGTCGAGTGCGCAAGGATGACGGCACGCGCTCCGCGACCAGATTCGTTGTTGGAGAGTATCCACTATCTCGGCCATGTGGTTTGTGCGGATGCCAGACCGATTGCCGCAACGTGTCTGTCAGTCCGGCGCTCGGCCGCCGCGCCCCAGCGCCAGGATGGCCGCAACGACCTCGTCGACAGAAGCCGCGTCGGTGTCGATCTCGATGTCCGCCCCCGCTCTCAGCAGCGGCAGGACGAGACGGGTGTCCTCGGCGATCTTTTCGCGTTCGCCCGGACGTTTGCCGAAGCCGTTAGTCGTTCGGGTCGCGATCCGCTTCATCATGACGGGGATCGGCGCGGTGAGCAGGACGACATGATCGAAGTGCGGGTAGAACCGGCCCTGGTTCGGCGCGCATCCGCTGACGTAGAGCGTCTCCCCCCTCGCTGCGCCCAGCAGGTGCCGCACCCGGTCCTCGCGCCAGATCCAGTCCGGCTCGGTGGTGTGCTCGATGGCTGGGTCGCCGCCTGGTGGAACGGCCCATTCGCTCCACGAGCTGGAGTCAAGTTCGACCGCTGTGTGGCCGAGATCGGCGAGGTGTTCGATGACGGTGGATTTTCCGGTGCCGGACATGCCGGTGATGAGGATGCGCGTCATTACAAGTTCAAGGGTAGCAGCAGGTCGTGGGCTTTCATGTCTCGCTACGATTCGACCAGCTCGGCGACTCCATTCAACTCGATTGACTGGTAGCGCTGGATCGCTCCTTCGATCAGGCGCGGCCCGGCAATGGTGGTGAGGTCTTTGGTCAGGATCGCGAGGGTGGAAAACGGCGTCGGTTCGTCGCCGGCAGCCAGGTTGATGTCGGGTATCAGCACCGTGAGGTCGAGGGTATATCCATCCGCGACCGATCCGATCATCACGGTTGCCAGGGTGCCGAACTCCGGGCTGCCTGCGATGCGAACCTGATCCCCGGCGAACTCCATCTCTCCATCGGGAGAGCGGTAGCGCAGGTACGGCTCCCCGGCGTCCGTCGCCGTCCAGTAGTCGATGTCGACGTCTTCGCCGGAAAGGTAGAAGTAGTTTGGCGTTCTTGTCGCGATCGGAGTGGATGCCTGCGCACTGGCGCGATGGGCGAAAGCCGGTGCGAGCAACGCCGTCACGACCCCGCCAGCTGCAAGATGGGTGACGACCGCCCGACGGCTGATTGGGCTGGCCACGATCCGACGGTCATGGGGTGGTTGATGCGAGTTCACGATGCTGCCTTTCTCGGTGCCGGCCGGGTTGCCGGAAGTCTGGCATGGTGAACTGTTGACGCTGGCGGCGGCGCAACGGTTCCCTCGAGAACCGGCTACTGCGTCGTGATTGGGGCGCGTGTGGTCGCGCGTGCCAGGGGCGAGTGCGCAAACTGACGGTAGGTCAATCCCGTCCCGCGGGGCGGGTGACCTGTGCCTTGAGCTCGTTCATGGCGTCGAGCGTGCTGTCGGCGGCATCCTGCATGACGGCGAGGCCGCGCTGGATGGCGTCCTCCACGAGTTGTGCCTGGTTGAGCAGATAGACATCGAGCTCACCGCGAGTGCGTTGCTGCTCCTCTTCGGCACGCCGCAGGACCTCCTCGCCGCGTTGTTTGGCTTCGGCAAGCAACGCGCTCTGCGAAACCAGGCGGTCGGATTCGGCCCTGGCACGATCGACGATATCCGCCGCTTCGTCCTGCGCTTCGCCGATGATCCGCTCCCGCTCCTTGATCACCCGCTGCGCCTGCTTGATCTCGTTCGGCACCGCCACGCGCAGCTGGTCGACGAGTGCGAGGAACTCGTCCTCCTCCACCATCACCCGGGTACTGAACGGCACGCGCTTGCCAAGGCTGACCAACTCTTCCAGGCGATCGACAAGATAGAGCATGTCGACGGCTCCGTTTGGGCCAGGTGGGCGACTCCTGTTGTCATCCATGGGTGCGGGGTCCGTTTCTGCTGATCGCGGGTTTACGCCATGCCATGCGCGGGGAGCACGTGCCGCAGGGTCGAAACACGCCGGTGGACGGCCTCGGCAATGTTGGGCGGTACCAGGCCGTCGACGTCGCCGCCAAGCGATGCCACTTCCCGGATGAAGCTGGAGCTGATGAACGAGTGCCTGGACGACGTCATCAGGCAGACGACTTCGACATCCGGGGCGAGATGGTGGTTCATGTGCGCGTACTTGAACTCGTACTCGAAGTCCGACACCGCGCGCAGCCCACGTACGATCCAGCCGGCGCCGATGTCGCGGGCGTGTTCCACGGCGAGTCCCGAAAAGGTCTCGATGCGGATACGGGACGCGTTGGGATCACCGCATTCGGCGATCGCCTGGCGAGCGAGCTCGATGCGCTCGGCGGGGTCAAACAGCGCGTTTGCCTTGGTCGAGCCGCTGTAGATCGAAACGATCAGCTCATCGAAGAGCTTCGCGGCCCGCAGGGCAACGTCCATGTGTCCATTGGTAATCGGGTCAAAGCTGCCCGGATACACGGCAAGCCTCATGACGGTCTGGTGTTTCCCTCCCCGGTTGGTGCAGCGACGAGCTGTTGATCGACGACTTCGTAGATCGAGAAGCAGCTGTCACCGTGGCACCGGTTTCTCAGGCATTCGAGTCTCCCGATCCGCGCAGGCATGCTGATCCGGGGCCAATGCCCGATAACGACAATTGTGCCAGATTGTACCAACTGGCTGTTGCCAATGGTCTCGATGGTGTCGAGGATATCAGGGTCGGCGTATGGTGGGTCCAGGATCACGAAATCGTATGGTGAGGCGGCGTGCTCGGTGATGTACCGATTCACGGACATCTGGTGGATACTGGCGCGATCGGTGAAGCCGGTCGCGGTCAGGTTCTCGCGTATGACTCGAATCTGATCGCGGCCCTTGTCGACGAAGTCCGCCGTGGTGGCGCCGCGGGAAAGCGCTTCGATGCCGATATTGCCGGTCCCTGCATAGAGGTCGAGAACGCGCCCTGGCTGCACGTCGAGCGAGGCAAGGGCATTGAACAACGCGCCCTTGATCTTGTCCGCCATCGGCCGGGTTGCGTGGGATGGAGGGCCCTTGAGTTTGCGGCCACGGGCCGTACCGGAGATGACACGCATATCGACGTCTCCAATGTCAGGTTTGGTCAAAATTAACCGGTTGTGCCTCAGTCCTGCCCAGCTCACCACACAAGCCGGGAGGTGCGTTCAGCATAGTAGGGTGAAGCCTCTCGGAGATGACGTGGTGGCGGCAGGGCGAAGTTCGGTCGAGTGACAGGCTGCTGAACATGCAACTTGCGCGTACCTCCATGGGTCCCATCGAATATTGTCGCACCGGCGACGGATCGGTCGTGGCGCTCCTGCTTCATGGAGGGCACATGCACGCCGGCATCGGGCTTGGCGAGGATGTGTTCCTTGAGGCCGGATGTGGCGTCATGCGCGTGTCTCGCCCTGGCTACGGGCGAACACCGCTCGGCACCGGCTCGTCTCCCGAAGCGTTTGCGGCCGCTTTGGTCGAGCTGCTGGCCGATCAGGGCGTGAATCGCGTGATCCCGGTCGGCATCTCCGCCGGTGGGAGATCTGCCATGCGCCTGGCTGCGCTCGCACCGGCTCTGGTTGAGAAGCTCGTGCTGCTGAGCTCGGTGAGTTTCGCACCATGGCCCGATACCACGACAAGAATCGCGGGCACGCTCGCGTTCAATCCTCTCAGCGAGCGCTTGACGTGGCCGCTCATCCATCGATGGTTCCGGGCGGATCCTCGGCGAGCGGCCGCGATGATGCTGTCGGCCATGACAAACCTCGATGCGAAGCGCATTGTGCGCGACTACGACACCGAGACCATAACGCAGCTGGCTGAGATGTTCACCAGGATGCGATCGGGCCGAGGGTTCCTTCACGACCTTCGTGCCTCCGGCGGAGATGCATCGGAGGTGAGTGTGCCGACATTGATTGTCCATAGCCGGCATGACCGGAGTGTGCCGTTGGATCATCCGACAAGACTCTCACACCAAATCCACAATTCGCGCCTTTTTTTGAGCGATGCGGAGAGTCACCTGATCTGGTTCAGCCCGCACTACCCGGAGATCAAACGAGAGATACGCGAGTTTCTTGAGTTGTGATACGAACGTTGGGTGATCACACGACGGACGATCCATAGCGGCCGCGCCTGTGGCTGCCCAGGTCCATGGCCAGTACAACGCCGGCCGCTCCATGGTGGTGTCAACAGCATTAACCCGGATCCCGTCCGGATCCCGCCGGTCTGATCAGAACCCACGGATGCTCCCGGCGACCATCTCGCAACCTGCCAGCACCCGATTGGGCAGGGACGTCGAGTTCCGGTGTGTCGTCAGGACTTCCCCTCGTCCGGCGTGCCGGCGGTTGACCAGAACGCCCGATACCGCGGGTACAGGTGTGGAAACGCCTGCCAGCTGATGTCCTCATGTGTGGCGAGCACCGACTCCGCTGTCTTGCGGGCGATGTTCAGCAGCCGGGTGTCGTACCCCTCGATGAGGAACCCGAGATCCGGGAGGCCGCTCTGCCGGGTACCTCCCAGGAAGTCACCGGGCCCCCGCAGCTCGAGGTCCTTCTGCGCCAGCTCGAATCCGCTGTCGGTGGCGACCATGGTGTCGAGTCGCAGCTCTCCGTCCAGCGAGATCGCATCGGCAAGCAACAGGCAATAGCTCTTGTTGCCACCCCGACCGACACGCCCGCGGAATTGATGGAGCTGGCTCAGTCCGAACCGGTCGGCACCCTCGATCATCATCACGGTGGCATTGGGAATATCGATGCCCACCTCGATGACCGACGTTGACACGAGAAGGTCGAATGCATGATCCCGGAACGCCGTCATGACCGCGTCCTTCTGTTTGCTGGTCATCCTGCCGTGCAGTACGTCGACGGCGAAATCGGGAAACACCTCCGCCTGGAGTCGCTCCGCCTCGTCCACCGCCGCCTTGGCCTCGATCGTGTCGGATGCCTCGACCAGCGGACAGATGACGAACACCTGATGCCCCTTTGCGACCTCTTCGCGTACCACGCGGTACGCATGCTCGCGCTCGCTGCCGACGAAGTGGCGGGTCTCGATGGGAATGCGGCCGGGCGGCAGCTCGTCGATGACCGACACGTTCATGTCGCCATACAGGACGAGATTCAGCGTGCGCGGTATCGGAGTTGCCGTCATCGACAGGAGGTGCGGCAGCGTGCCGTGCGCCTTTGCGGCGAGCTGGCTGCGTTGGCGAACACCGAAGCGATGTTGTTCATCGATGATGACCATGCCGAGCTGGCGAAAGTCGACTCCATCCTGGATCAGCGCATGGGTGCCGACAAGCAGGTCGATCTTCCCGCTCTGCAGGTCGCCGAGCAATTCCCGCCTGGTCTTGGCGGTGGTCGAGCCGGTCAGCAGCGCGATGACGGGGCGGTCCTGCTCCGGCAGCGACGCGTACTGCTGGCGCAGGTTGCGGAAATGCTGCTCGGCGAGGATCTCGGTCGGCGCCATGACCGCCGTCTGGAAACCGCTGGCGATGGCGACGAGGGAGATTGCCGCGGCGACGACCGTCTTGCCGGAACCGACATCGCCCTGCAGCAGCCGGGTCATTGCGTGTGGCCGGGTGATGTCCCCGATGATCTCGTCGAGCGCTCGCCGCTGCGCGCCGGTGAGCTCGAAGGGCAATGCAGCCAGGAAACGGTCGAGACGATCGCGATGCAGCGTGAACGCCGTGCCCGGCGTTGCGGATGCCTCCAGCCGGCGGCGCACGAGTCCGAGCTGGAGGAGGATCATGTCCTCCAGGGTTAGCCGGCGCACCGCGTCGGTGGCGTCGTCGAGGTTTTCCGGGAAGTGCAGGTTCTCGTACGCAACTTCCAGCGACGGCACCCGTGCCCAGATCGCATCGTCGATGTACTGGCGGATGTCGGCGAGCCAGTCGACCAGGTTGGGACGGGTCGCGTCGAGCGCGAGCCGGGTGAATCGTCGAAGGTTCTTCTGGTAGAGCCCCTTGGTGAGCGGGTAGATCGGGACGAGGTGGTCGGTGGTGACATTCGGCCCGCCCACGAAGTCCCATTCGGGTGACGTCATCTGCAGCTTGCCGTAGCCGCGCTCAACGGTGCCGGCGGCAAAGATCTCGGACCCCTCCCGCAGGGTACGCCCGATATGCGGGTTGAAGAAGGTGAGCTGCAGGATCCCGGTACCGTCGTCGAGGTCCAAAGTGACGCGGTTCGTGCCGCGGCGGCCTCGGTGCTCCCGAAGGTTCCCGACGCGTCCTTGCACCAGCACGTCACCGGAGTAGTCGAGATGGTTGCCGATACGGATCGGATTGCGGTAGTCGACATACCGTCGGGGTTTGAGCCGCAGCAGGTCTTCGACGGTGTGGATGCCGAGCTTGTCCAGCAGCTCGCCCTTGGATGCGCCGACGCCGCTGAGCTCGGTGACCGCCGCATCGATCGGCAGCGGTCCCTGGGCGGGTGTCGAGCGCCGTGACGACTGCGTCCGGCGACCTGCGCGCTTCTCGCCGGCGGCGATGTTGAGCACGCCTTTTTCTGATGCGGTTTGACTGAGTCCAAGACCCGGACGGATTGCCTTGAGCTCGGCGGCAAGCGCCTCAACCACGGGTCGGCGTTCCTCCGGTTCCATCGGCAGGTGTTCGAGCCGTTCGATCCCCTGCTGGAGCGTGGCGTGCATGGTGTTCGTTGCCGCCGCCGCGGGGACCAGTCGCCGGTAGGCATCGATGGCCTCGCGCACCTGTGGTCTCGCGGAACCACGAGCGGCCCACAGCGAGCGAAGCGCCTGCAGGGTACGCTCGTATTGCCGTTCAGCGTCGGGTGGTCGTGCCGGTGCTGGACGCGATCGAGATGCCACGCCGGTCAGGTTCCTCCTTGGATGCGGCCCCGGAGATGCGGACACGCGCAGCGTGGCCGGCGGTGATGGGGCAGGAAACGGGACTGTGGCTCAGCGACGGCGGAGGGTCGCGATGCCGATCCCACCGGGGCCGACGTGGGTGCCGATCACCGCACCGGCCCGGCCGATCGCGACGTGCGCTTCGGGAAAGAGCGATGTCAGCTCGGCCTGCATCGTGTCGGCGTCCTCGCGTTCGCCGACATACAGGACCATGATATCCGAGAGTTCCGAGATATCGCCTTCCTCGCGGGTCAGCTCGACCAGTCGCCGCAGCGCCTTATTCCATGTGCGTATGCGCTCGATCGGCACCACACGGCCGTCGCGCACGGAGATGATCGGCTTGATGTTGAGCGCGGAGCCGACAAGCTGCCCCACCTTGCCGATACGGCCACCCTTGTAGACGTATTCGAGGGTTTTGAGCACCACGAAGAGGTTGGCTCGCTCCGTGGCGCTCCGGATTTCCGCCGCGACGTCGGATCGTTGTGCGCCCTGGCGGGCCATGCGAGCTCCGGCTATCGCGGGCCATCCGATGTGCATGGTTGTCGAGCCGCCATCGATGATGGTGATGCGATCGGGCCCAATCTGCTCGGCGGCGCTGGAGGCTGCCTGAAACGTGCCGGAGAGCTTGCTACCGATGGTGATGCAGACGACGTCACGACCGGCATCCAGCGCCTCCTGGAAGACGGAGGCGAACTCGCCCACCGTTGGTTGAGAGGTCGTCGGCAGGACCGGGGAACCGGCCATGCGCTGCAGGAGCTCGTCGGTGGTGAGCTCGATGCCGTCGCGAAAGCTCTCCTGACCGAAGTTGATGCGAAGCGGCACCACCACGATTCCGAGCTCGCTGGCCACGGCGGCGGGGACATCGGCAGTCGAGTCGGTGACCACGGTCACCTGTTGTTTATCACTCACCAGTGGGTACCTCGATGGCCAGGCCGAGCGTGCCCGGCCCGACATGGGTGCTCAAGACCGGTCCGAGCAGGGCAAGCTGCACCTCGGATTCGTGCGAAGCGAGTCGCGCCACGCGGTTGTGCAGCGCCTCGGCGTCCCCGGGTGTGGTGTTGTAGAGCACGCACACGCGCTCGACGCCGGCGAGATTCTCCGCGAAGTCGACGAGGGCACCGGTCGCCTTGCTCCTGGTGCGTGTGCGTTCGAACGGCACCACCTGTCCCTCGTCGATGCGGAGGAGCGGTTTCAGTTGAAGAAATGAACCGAGCAGTGAGGCGGCCTTGCCAATCCGTCCGCCGCGCCGCACATGGTCCAGGGTTTCCACGAAAAAGATGGCGTGATACCGATTGGTTTGCGAGCGCAGCCGCCCTGCAATCTGCTCGGCGGACATGCCATCCACTGCGAGCCGATGCGCGTGGAGCACCTGAAACCCGCAGCCGAGCGAGGCGCTCAGGGAATCAACGACTTCGACGCGAATGACGTCGCTGACCGCCTCGGCGGCCATGTTTGCCGACTGGACCGTGCCGCTGAGCCGTGCCGAAAGCAGGATACACACCACTTCGTCGTGGGTCCGCGCAAGGTCGCGGAACACCAGCTCGAATGCCCCCGCCGACGGCTGCGACGTTGATGGAAAGTCGCCGCCATGGGCGAGAAGCTCCATGAATCGCGGCGTGGTGAGGTCGATTTGGTCGAGATAGGTATCGTCGCCGATGTGGACGTTGAGCGGGACCATGGTGATACCAAGGCGCTCCCGCAGCTTCGCCGGCAGATCGGCGGTGCTGTCGGTGACGATGGCGACGCGTGTGGTATCAGCCATGCCGTGAGCCTCCAGGCGGACGGGTGCGATGTACGGTTCACTCTATGGATACGATAAATCGATAGTGCGGTTGACCGCCATGATGCACCTCGATCTCAGCATTCGGCCATGTCTCGGCGAGGAGCGATTCCAGGCTGGTGGCGTCGTCCTGGGAGACATTCTCTCCGACAAACACGGTGAACAGCTCGGGGTCATCCACCTCGGCTGCGGTCATCGTGCGGCGTACGACGTCCAGCTCATCATCACCCGCGGTCGCCAGCTCGTCATTGACCAGCCCGATAACCTGACCAGCGGTTACGGGCAATCCATGCAGGTCGACATCGCGTACAGCGCGTGTGATCGCGACCGCGCAACTGTCGTCCATCGCCGCGATCATGTCGGCGACATTGTCGTCGAGGGATTGGTCGGTGTTGAACGTCGTCAATGCGGACAGCGCCGCGGGGATCGACCGGGTGGGCACCACGCGAACCGTCTTGCCGGTCAGGTTGGCAACCTGGTTGGCCGCCATGATGATGTTCTTGTTGTTGGGCAGCAGGATCACCTGATTGGCTGGCGCCGTCTCGACGGCCTCGAGCAGCTCCTTCGTGCTTGGGTTCATCGTTTGACCGCCACTGACGATCGAGGTGACGCCGAGCGAGATCAGGGCCTCCGAGATGCCTGCTCCTGCGGCGACGGCGATGATCGCGATATCGTCGTGCACGAGGTCGGCTGCGTCCACCGGCGGGCGAGCGGCCCGTGCCGACACCGCCTTGCGCTGGGCCGACAGTGTTTCCGTCTGCAGGCTCATGTTGTCGATCTTGATCTGGTCAAGCTCGCCGAATCGAAGCGCGTAGCTCAGCACCTCACCGGGATTCAGCGCGTGAATATGGACCTTGAGTGCCGAGTCGTCACCGACGATGACCGCCGATTGTCCCATAGCCGCGATCGCATTGCGTGCGCTGTCGGTGTCGATGTTCGTGCCATGGACCATGAAATTGGTGCAGTAACCGAAGGCTTCCTCGCCATGGAGGTCGTCGACCATGTCGAGAAATGCCATTTCCTCGCCTGGTGCTCCGGCGATTCGCGAAACATCGGGCAGGTTGGTGTCGCCCAGCGCGCTGCGGAGAAGCCCATCCAGCAGATAGACCACACCCTGGCCGCCGGCATCGACGACACCGGCCTGCCTGAGGATATCCAGCTGCTCTGGCGTCTTGTCCAGCGCCATCTGCGCTCCATGGCGCGCGGCGCGCAGCACGTCGGCGATCGCGGGGTGGGCGGCACTCGACTCCCTGGCGGCATCGGCCGCGCCACGGGTGACGGTCAGCATGGTGCCCTCGACGGGTCGCATGACCGCCTTGTAGGCAGTTGCGCTGGCGTTGGCGAGCGCGCGAGCGAGATCTCGCCCGTCCATCTCTATGGCCGCATCGAGTCCTGTGGCGAAACCTCGCAGGATCTGCGACAGGATGACGCCGGAGTTTCCCCTGGCACCCATCAGCGCCCCATGTGCGAGCCGTTCGGCAATCTGCCCGACCGTGGCATCGGGAGCTGTATCAGCCACGGCATCGAGGGCCCCCTGCATGGTCAGGGCCATGTTGGTGCCGGTGTCTCCGTCGGGAACCGGAAAGACGTTCAGCGCGTTCACGTGGTCGCGATGATGCTGCAGATAGTCGGCGGCGAAGATGAACCCATCTCGCAGCGTTTTGCCGTTCCAGACGGCCTGTGGATGGGTGGTGGCGTTCACGCGGGCCTCCCGAATTCGTCACCGACGCGGAGGCCATCAACGTTGATGTTGACACGTTCGACGTGCATGCCCAGGGAGTCCTCAACGCGAAACTTGACGGTCTGCATCACGTTAGTCGCAACCGTGAAGATGGGCGTGCCGTAGAGGACAACGACCGACAGGTCGATCGTCAAGGTGTCCCCCTCGACCGCAATGTCAATACCGCGCTCTGCGGCACCCAGGCCGAACTTCCGGCCGATCGACGAGCGCACGCCGCGGGTGGCCATGTCGACGATGCCATAGCAGGAAACCACAGCATCGTGGACGACCGACACGATCGCCTGGTGGGAAATCTCGACACGACCGCTGGGCTCGCTGGCCCGTTCGGTGCCCTGGGTGTTCATGGTCGAAGCTCCGTGGCGCTGCGACGTTGCAGCTCTTGTGCCGGCGTGGAGTGGGACAAACGATCCGATTGCGCCGAACGCATTGGCGCCGGTCAACATCCAATGGTACGATAGTTGACCGTAGTGGCGTCGTCCCGGGTGGCGACGTGTTTTACGTGCCCGAGGTGGTGCTCGCCATCGGGACTGAATCTGTCAACGGCATTGGTGTCGCGGCCCGGCTCGATCGTCGAAGGTGGCCCGAAGCGAACCAAACCAGCAGCGCACCAGGCGAAGGGAGTGACGACGTGGCCGGGAAGTGTGACATCTGCGGCAAGGCAAAGACGTTCGGCAACAATGTGAGCTTCTCGCACAAGAAGACCAATCGGGATTTCCGCCCGAATGTGCAGCGCAAGCGTCTCACGATCAACGGAGAGAACGTGCGCGTGAATATCTGCACGCGCTGCATGCGGACACTTGGCAAGGCCGGCAAGGCAGCCTAGGTTCGCGGCGACAACTCGACGCCTGGATCCCCGATCGCTCTGCGGTCGGGGATTTCTGCTGCCCGAATCGCCGGCACTTACGCTATGCGCCGGTTTCCAGGGCCGCATCGATCTCCTCGCGGACCTCATCGTCCGGCTCCGAACGGCGGGCGGCATCCAGGGCCTGACGCGTTGCGCGCATGGCATCGCGCGAAAGCCGACCCAGCGCCCAGGCGGCGTGCCCGCGGACGAGCGGCTCGTCGTGCTCGCGCAGGGCAGTCGCCAGGACCGGAATGTCCCGGTCCGTGCCGATGTTCCCCAGTGCGATGGCGGCATTGCGAGCGAGTCCGCGCCGTTTCGTGCGTGGCACTGGCGTGCCGTGATAGGTGGCTCCGAATTCCTCCGGGGTCATGGTCAGGAGCCAGTGCAGCGAGGGCCAGGCGTTGGCGATACTGGCCGGTCGCATGTCCGCGTCGTCGGTGATACGCGCGGCCCTCGTGTACGGGCAGACGTTTTGGCAGACATCGCAGCCGTATACCCAATCGCCCATTTTCGGTCGCAAATCCCGCGGGATCCATCCGCGCTCCTCGATGGTCAGGTAGGAGATGCAGCTGGGCGCGTGCACCGTGTACGCATCGACGATCGCGCCGGTCGGGCATTGGTCGAGGCAAATCCGGCAGCGACCGCAGTTCTGGTCAAGCGGACGATCCGGTGTGAGCGGGATGTCGAGGACCAGTTCGCCGAGCAAGACCCACGACCCGTGGCCGGGGACGATGATGCACGAGTGTTTCCCGTACCAGCCCAGCCCGGAACGGGCGGCGACCGCGCGTTCCATCACCCGCGCCGTGTCGACCAGGAAACGCGCCTCGATCCGATGGCTGAACTGCTTCTCCAGATTCGCGTGGAGTGCCTTCATCCGCCGCTTGATGACGCGATGGTAGTCGCGACCCCACGCGTACCGAGAAATTCGCCCACGCGGAACTCCGTCCTCCGGCTTCTCCACTGGGCCTGACCAGTAGGTGAGACCGACGGACACGATCGACTGGGCAGTTGGATGCAGGTTGCGGATATCCTCGGAGACGTCGACGCGGTCGTGCGTAAACCAGTCCATTCCGGCGAGATGCCCGGCGTCGATGCGATCGTGGAGCACGGACGCCGCGTCCGGGAACGGGTCGACGCTGGTGACGGCGCTGACCTCCAACCCGTGGTCGGCGGCGGTCATTTTGACCCAGGCGGTGGTGCGCTGGAGGTCGGCGTCGTCGGGGATCGATACGGGACGGATGGGGACAGCGTTCATGCGTCCAGTATAGAGCGGCCATCCAACCGGTTCATGTTCCCGGCAGGTCGTCGTGGCGAGGAGACAGGCATTCGCTACGGCCTGGATTGGAGCAGGACGTCGACCTCGGCCAGTGACGGCAGCGCGGCCTGGGCGCCAACGTCGCGGGTGCTAAGCGCGCCGACTGCGTTTGCGAACCGGCAGGTTTGCGCCCAGGGCCAATGTCGGGCCATGCCATATGCGACACCCGCAGCAAATGCGTCTCCAGCCCCGATGGTGTCGCGGGTTTCGACGGAGAAACCGGACTCGTAGCCATGGCTGTCGCGGTCGATCCACAGACAGCCGCCCGCGCCGAGCGTGACGATGGCCGCGCGGAGGTTGTTGCCGGGCATCCGGTGCTGGATCTGCTGGATCAGGTCGGCCTCGGAGTGCGCGTCCAGCAAAGCCAGGTATTGCGCGATGGTGCCGGTGATGGTGTCGAATCGGAACGCGATGGCGACCGCGTCCGGCTCGCCGTTGTCCACGATGTAGGTGATCGGTCCGAGCAGCCGGACATCTGGTCGCGTATGCGCGGGGAGGTCTGTCAGGAAGCGACGCAGCGGCTCGTCCGCCATGTCCAGCACAACGACATCGTGGGCGAAGACCTCGGCGATGTCGATGCGGTCGCCCATGCGGATCATGGCACCCTTCTGCCAGAGGATGGTGCGCTCGCCGGTGGCCGTGTCGACCAGGATCACCGAGCGATCCGTGGGCTCCTCGATTTGGGTCAACATGGAACAGTCGACACCCTCGTGCTGAAGCTCGCGAAGCAGGGTCGTGCCTTCGGGGTCGTCACCAATGACCGCGCGCAGAGTTGCGTGGTCACCCAGCCGGGCGAGAGCGACCGCAGTGTTGGCGGTCGTGCCGCCCGGCGCGGTTGAGATGCGAGAAATGACGGCGGATGAGCCGGGTTCGGGGAGACGGTCGAGGTGGAGGATCTGGTCGTGGTCGACCAGGCCGATCAGCGCGATGCGGGCCACGGTCATGCTTCCAGTGGCCGCTGGTACACGATCTCGCCGCCGATGACCGTGCCCGCAACGGGAATGGCGTCGATCGCCGCCGGCTCCACCTTCGCCGGGTCGCTTGCCAGGATTGTGAAGTCGGCGAGCATGCCGGGGCGAATGCGACCGGCACGCGTCTCGGCGAAACCGGCGATGGCGCCGTTGACGGTGTACGCACGAATCGCCTGGCGCGCTGCGATCGCTTCCGCCGGAGCGTAGTCGGTGCCGGAATTGGTGCGTTCTTCGACTGACGCCTGGATCGATTTGAGCGGCTCGTACGCCGACACGGGGCAGTCGGACGAGAACACGAGCGGGATGCCGGCGTCGAACAGCGAGCGGAACGGATAGGTCAACGCGACGCGATCTCGGCCAAGATGCCGCAGAAAACCCTCGCCATACTCCCGGATGAAGATCGGTTGCGACACCGGTATCACCTGTTGGTCGACCAGGCGGGCGATCAGGTCTGGCCGGAGGATGCCGCAGTGCTCGATGCGGTGGCGTGTGTCATGCCTCGGGAACGCTCGCTGTGCCGCGGCGTAGGCGTCGAGGCACATCTCGATCGCGCGGTCCCCGATCGCGTGGATCGCAACCTGCCAGCCGTGGCGGTGGGCATCGAGGACGATCTCGTCCAGCTCGGCCTGCGGCATCATCTCCATGCCGAGGTTGTTCGGGTTTGGGTCCTCCAGGAACGGCTGGCTGACGGCGGCGGTGCGGCCGATCAAGGAGCCGTCGGAGAAGAGCTTGAGCGGGCCGACGAGGAGGTAGTCGTCGCCGGCACCGGTTCGCAAGCCGGTATCGCGGAATGCCGGCCACATCGGCTGCCCGACCATCATCGTCGTGCGCAGGGGCCGGTCGTTGCATTCCCGCCAACGCTGATGCGCGGTGACCTCGTCCGAGGAATTGACCCCGGCCGTGTGGCTGGCGGTGATTCCGGCAGCGACATAGCGGTCGTGACATGCCTGCAGGGCATCGACCATGTCGTCCACGGTGGGTTCGGGGATGACCGCCCGGACAATGCGCTGGGCGGTTTCAAGCAGGAGTCCGGTCGCTTCGCCGCTCGCGTCGCGGACGATCTCCCCGCCTTGCGGATCGGACGTGTTTGCGTCGATACCGGCGCGCTCAAGCGCATGGGTGTTGGCGACGGCAAGATGTCCGGAGCCGTTGACCACGAGAACGGGGTGCGCGGTCGTCGCTCCGTCGAGGTCGTGCCGTGAGGGATGACGCTTCTCGTCGAGCTGGTTGTCGTCGTATCCACGGGCGACGACCCAGCCACCCGCCGGGGTGACATCCGCGCGTTCGCGAATCTCCGCGACCAGCGCGGCAATCGATGGCAGTTGTGCGGGTCGGGCGTCGATCGTGGCGAGGCCGAGTCCGTACATGATCATGTGGTTGTGGGCCTCAATGAAGCCTGGGAAGAGGGTCGCACCGCCAAGGTCCACCGTCGTTGTGCCCGCCGGAGCCGCTGCCTGGACGGCGGCGAGGTCGCCGACCGCGATGATGCGATCGTCCACGGTGAAGATCGCCTCGGCGTCCGGGACATCGTCGTCCATGGTGACGATGCGCGCATTCGTCCAGATGGTGCTTGCCATGTGTGTGGATATCCTCCCGGAAGGCGAGTGCCGACGGCGAATCTGGCGCTATCGTGAATCGAGATGCCGCCTCGCGCAAGTGGCCGACACCGGAGAACTCGGTATGATGGTACGCAGAGTGACAGCCGGGAACCGGATGGAAGGGTGAGACATGCCGAATCGCCGCCGCGAGACATCGAACGAGCGTGCGGCCCAACCGTCGCCGTTGGGGCTTTGGGTACGCGCCGTGCGGGGCGAGCAAGGGTTGAGCCAGCGAGCCCTCGCTGACCGGGCGGGTATCAGCAGGTCGTACCTTTGCGACATCGAGCGCGGGCGTGGTTCGCAGCCGAGTCTCGAAACGCTCGACCGGCTGGCGGCGGCGCTTGGCCACTCGCGCAACGATCTGTTGCGAGCTGGCGGACTGATCGAGGGTGGATCGGGAGATCGGCAAACCGAGGACGAGCGACGCCTGCTTGCCGTGTTTCGTGACCTGGATGGTCAGGGCAAGGCGGTGGTGATGCGATTCGCCCGGTTCGTCCACGCCGATGCGCATCGGTGGGTGCAGGCAGGATTTGGAATTGAGGATGGAGAGATAGTCGACGGACGCCCGAGCCAGACCGGGCCGACGCTGTTCGATCTCGACACATAGCGGCGAGCCGAGGACTGGACAAACACAAACCCCTGGCTCCGAGAGATCGGGGCCAGGGGTGTTTCAAGGGCGGATTGGCAGGTTGCGATTACGCCTCGGTGCTGACCTCGTCAGCGGCCGGCTCGCTCTCGGTGGCGGCCGCGACGTCGTTCACTTCCTGCTCGGCGACGGCCTGGCGGCGGGCATCGAGTCGTCGCTGGCGCTTCGACTTCGCGTTGCCGGCCTGCTGGGCCCGCTCCATGCGCCGGGTGAACCGCTCGACCTGTCCGGCCGTGTCAACGATGCGCTGCTCGCCGGTGTAGAACGGGTGGCAGACGCTGCAGAGGTCCGTGCGGAGCTCGGGCTTGGTCGAGCGAGTCTGGAAGGTGTTGCCGCACGAGCAGATGACGGTCGCTTCAACGTAATTCGGGTGGATGCCCTGCTTCATTATGAACGTGCTCCATTTCGTGAGGTCCGGAAAAAGCTAGTCTGCCGCTGACGAGGTGGTCGACACCTCCGGGTTGAACGTGCCGCCCCCGACTGGGTAGACCGACTCCGGGTAGACGCTGATGCGGCGCTTGTTGCGGCTGATCGGCTCGAACCGGACGACACCGTCGATCTTGCTGTAGATGGTGTGATCCTTGCCGATGCCGACGTTGTTGCCGACATGGAACTGGGTGCCGCGCTGGCGGACGACGATCGTGCCACAGAGCACGTATTCGCCATCGCTCCGCTTCACGCCGAGGCGTTTGGATTCGCTGTCGCGCCCGTTGCGGCTGGAACCCATACCCTTCTTGTGAGCCATGGTGGTGATCCTTTCTGCGGGGCAGGCGGCCCGTGTCGCTAGCCCGTGATGCCGGTGATCGTGAGCTTCGTCAGTTCCTGCCGGTGACCGGTCTTGCGCCGGTAGCGCTTCTTCGGCTTGAACTTGAAGATGATCAGCTTGTCGCCGCGGAAGTGCTCGTCGACGTGGGCCGACACACTGGCGCCGTCCACGACCGGCGTTCCGATCTTCGTGGTGCCCTGGCCGCCGACCATCAGCACTCGGTCGAAGTTGATATCCGCGCCCGCCTCATCGGCAAGCCGCTCGACCGTGATGGTGTCGCCTTCCTTGACCCGATACTGCTTGCCACCGGTCTCGATGATCGCGTAGGGTCCGGTCGCGATCGCCGTGTCCTGCTGCTGTTCACTCATGTCGATGCTTCAACCTGTTCTGCTGTGGACGCCGCCGCTCATCCAGCTCATGTCGCGTGCCGAGCAATGACGATGCGCAACGCGCGGGCGTTACCTGCCTGGTATCCTTCGGGATGCACACAAAGATGGGTGCGGCAGGCACCCAAGACACTTCAGTGTACCACAGCCCGACGAATCAGGATCATCCCGGCAATCGGGTACACATCTGTGTCGCGCGACTGTCCAGAGGCGATTGACGCTGATTATCACCGATGCCTACACTCAATGTCGAAGCAGGTGGTTCTGCCCTTCATACCAGCCGCGTGTGTCCTCGCCCTCGCCCGCATCTGTCCTCCTGCCGCACCTCCGTCGCACCGTGATTTCCCCAAGGTCATACCCGTGACGCAACACTTGCAATCGAATTCGAACGACGATCGTGGCCGCAATGTGTCCTCGGTCGTGCTGGGTACGCGCGGCAGCGCGCTCGCGCTGCATCAGGCCCACTACGTTGCCGAACGCCTGGCCGAGGCGCATCCTGACCTGGAGGTCGACATTCGCATCGTGTCGTCCGAGGGCGATGTCGACAAGACGTCGCCGCTGACGCGGATTGGTGGGCGCGGCGTGTTCACCTCGTCGCTTCAGCATGCCCTGGCGACCGGTGGGATCGATCTTGCCGTCCACTCCTCCAAGGATGTGCCTGGGATTTCGGCCGCGGGACTTGTGCTGGCGGCCTTTCCACAACGGGAGGATCCTCGCGACGTCGTCGTGTCGCGCCATGGCGTGGGGCTCGCGGAGTTGCCTCCGAACCCGGTTGTGGGCACGTCGTCGCGTCGACGGGCGGCACAGGTGCTTGCGTTGCGCCCGGATGCGACGATCGTCGACCTGCGGGGCAACATCGACACCCGGTTGAGGAAGGCCGAGAGTGAGCCGTATGACGCCGTAATCCTCGCGGCGGCGGGGATATCCCGGATGGGTTGGCTCGACCGTGCAACAGAGATGTTGCCGATCGATCGATTCACCCCGGCGCCGGGACAGGGGGCGTTGGCGATCGAAACGCGCGTGTCACCGGATGCGGCCTGGCGGCTGGCGGCGGCACTCGACGATCCGGCGATTCATCAGGCACTCGACATCGAACGGGCGTTCCTGCGCGGGGTCGGGGGAGGATGCACGACGCCGCTCGCTGCGCACGCGCGTGTTGAAACCGTACACGGCCGGCAGATTGTCCGATTCTGGGCCATGCTTGCCCGCGACGATGGCACCGGACTGGAGCGCGTCTACGACGAGTGGCCGGCCGAGCTCGCGGTCGATGCGGCATTCGAGACGGCGACTCGCCTGGTCGCCGCCGTGCGGCCCAACCGGGTGTTCGGCGGCGCGGCCGACCGGTCACGCCAACTGACGGGTGTTCGTGCCATCGTCACCGGAACCGACGACCTGGTGGACGCCGTACGCGCTGAAGTGGCGCGGCGGGGCGGCGATCCGGTGGTTGCGCCGACCATTCGTATCGCGCCACCGCAGGACACGCGACCGTTGGCAGATGCCGCCGATGCGCTGGTTCGGGGCGAGGTCGATTGGGTGGCCCTGACCAGCCGCGAGGGCGTGAAGGCGATGACCCCCGCGCTGCAACAGGCTGCGATCGGGACGCGATTCGGCGTGGTCGGGGAAGGGACTGCCGGAGCGTTGCGTGACATCGGTGTGTCGCCGGATGTGGTGGCGACCGACCGGCGTGCCGAAGGGTTGGTCGATGCCCTGCGCCCACTGGTGCGCCCTGGCGAACGCGTGTTGTTGCCGGTTTCCGATCGAGCGCGTCCGGTGGTGGAGCATGGTCTGCACGCGGCCGGCGCCGTAGTCACCCGGATCGATGCCTACACCACGGAGACGATTGACGTACCCGACCCAACGATGATCGAGCATGTGACGTCGGGCGGAATCAGCGCGGTGCTGCTGGCGTCGCCCTCGGCGGCCGAGGGGTTGGTGGTGCAGCTTGGCACGCTGCTTCCGGCGATGTCTGGCGCCGCATTCGTGGCCATCGGTCCTGTGACCGCCGAGGCAATGCGGCATCGTGGGTTGCCGGTACACGCCGTTGCATCACCGTCGGATGCGATCGGGCTTGTTGATGCGCTGGCCCGATATCTCTGGGGACAGGATGTCGATCTCACCGAAGGGAGTGATGTTTGAACAGTTTCAAGCGAACTCGCCGAACACGGATGACACCGACCTTGCGCGACTTCGTGCGCGAACATGACCTGCGGTCATCCGACATGATTGCCCCGCTCTTCGTGGTCGAAGGGGAAGGGGTGTGCAACCCGATTTCGTCGATGCCCGGTCAGGCGCAACTTTCGGTCGACCGGTTGCTCGTCGAGGTGGCGGAGCTCGTCGCCGCCGGTGTTCCTGGCGTTCTCCTGTTCGGAATCCCCGCCAACAAGGACGCCGAAGCGAGCGGTGCATGGGACGAAGACGGCATCGTGCAGCGGGCCGTCGCGGCTATCAAGGAACGCCACCCGGATTTCCTGGTTGTTACGGATGTTTGCACCTGCGAGTACACCGACCACGGGCACTGCGGCATTCTCATCGACGGCGAGGTGGACAACGATCGCACCCTGCCTTTGCTGGCATCGACCGCACTGAGCCACGCCCGGGCCGGGGCGGACATCGTCGCGCCCTCCGACATGATGGACGGACGGGTACAGGCGATCCGTGCGGCGCTCGACGACGCCGGGTACACCGCGACCCCGATCCTCTCGTACGCGGCGAAGTATGCCTCGGCATTCTACGGGCCCTTCCGCGAGGCGGCCGAGAGCACACCGGCGTTTGGCGATCGTCGGTCACACCAGATGGACCC
>JAUIGA010000268.1 GCA_030430125.1 Chloroflexia bacterium
CAGGATTTCCGCCTCGACATCGGCGGCATGGACCTCGCGGTCGACGGTTTCCGGATCGACCACCTCGCCGCCACTGTGCATGCCCGACTTGAAGCCCGGCACATTCACCTGCGGCAGTCCGTATGGGTGTCCAATGTCGCACTCCGCGATCCAGCAGGGGAAGGCATCGGGAACGATGAGGTCCGGCCGGATGGATTCGAACCACAGGACCGGTTTGCGCCGGATTTCGAGCGGCAACCCCAACGACGCCAGGAGATGCACGTTCCATGCACCGCCCGTAATGACCAGGCGGTCGGCCGTGAATGTCCCGGACACCGTGTCCACGCGCACCCCGTTGCCATCGACCGACCAGCCCGTGGCACGACACCCTGACTCCAACACGCCGCCCGCCTCGCACAGCTCGGTCGCGAGCGCCCGCAGGGCGGGTTCGACTTCGAGATAGCCGGCCTGCGTGGTGTAGCAGGCGACCCAGTCGTCCGGCACATTCCAGATCGGGAATCGTCGCCGAATCTCGGCGCCGTCGATCCACTCATGTTCGAGGTCATACGCTGCCGCGCTCGATCGGGCGAGTTCGGCATGGTCGTATCCCGGCGCCGCCATGTCGATGCACCCGATGCGATGGATCAGAGACGAGCCGGTGCGGTCCTGCAGAGCGTGCCACGCGGTGTCCGCCTGGAGCGCCCAGGGCACGTAGTCCGCCCCCTCGGCATACGCGTGGCGGAAGATGCGAGTGACACCGCCATGGCTCCCCAGCGTGTGCACATGGTGGAATTGCTCGATCACGCGGACCGAGTGGCCTCGCCGCGCCACTGCCCACCCCGTGGCGGTCCCCATAGTGCCGCCGCCCAGCACCAAAACGTCCGTGTGTCGATCAGTCATCAGTGTCCCATCAGGTGCGCGCCACGCCGCGCGGTTCACAGGGTCGGATTTCGAGTCCGTCCGCCGGGAGGTCGATCGCCACGCGCTGGTTTACGTGAGACGATCGTTGAAGCGTCCGCAATTATTTACTGGAGCCCATCGTCAGGCCCTGGATGAAGTATCGCTGAAGGAAGACGAAGAGCAATACCGTCGGCACCACCGCGATGAGCGTCCCGGCGAACTGGATGTTGTACGCCTGGATGTACTCGCCCCGGAGGCTCGCCAGCCCGGTGGTGACCGGCTTGAGCTTGTCACGCTGTACCAGGATCAGAGCCCACAGATAGTCGTTGAAGATCCAGGTGAACTCCAGCGTCGCCAGCGCGGCCATCGCCGGCAGCGAGAGCGGCAGCACGTGCTGCCGGTAGATGCGGAACTCGCTCGCGCCATCGATCCTCGCGGCATCGAAGATCTCGCCGGGAATGGTCCGGATGAAGTTCCGCAGCACGAAGGTACAAAAGCCGATCTGGAACGCGCCGTGGAAGATGATCAGCGCCCAGTACGTGTCGTACAGATTGAGCGTGTTGGAGAGCCGGTAGACCGGCAGCATCAGGATCTGGAACGGCAGCAGCGACCCGCCGACGAAGGTGAAGTAGATGACCAGGTTGCCCTTGAACCGGAACCGCGCAAGCGCAAAGGCGGCGAGTGATGACAGCGACAGGCAGATGATCAGTGCCGGAATGGTGATGATGAACGAGTTCGCCATGTAGTGGCTCAACCCGCCCATGCTCCACGCCTCGGAGAAGTTTGACAGCTCGATCTCGGACGGCCAGCTGAACGGGCCGTTCATGGTGATGTCGTCGAGCGACCGCACCGACGTGATCAGCGTCATGAAGATGGGGATAAGCCAGATGAGCAGCAGCGGCACGATGAATATGTAGAAGATTCCGATCCGGATCGGCTTCCAGTTGCGCTTCTTGACGTAGGTAACCTGTGGCAGGTCGGCTCCCGCTGTGGCCATCTAGTACTCCATCTCTACCCGCAGCATGCGGCGAAGGTAGGTAAAGATGAACACGATGCTGATCAACGCCAGCACGGTAGCGATCGCCGCGCCGTACCCCATGTTGTAGTTGTTGAACGCTTCGAGATACATCATTTGGGCGAGCACGTTTGATTGATTGTATGGACCGCCCCGCGTCATGATGTTGACGAGGTCGAAGGACCGCAGCGCGTCGATGATCGAGATTACGACGATGATCACCGTGACCGGCTGCAGCATCGGCAACACGATGTCGCGAAAGGATCGGAACGACGACGCGCCGTCGACACGTGCCGCCTCGACCAGCGTGCGATCGACGTTCTTGAGCCCGGCAAGGTAGAGCAGCATCACGTACCCGACCTGCCGCCAGAGCGCGGGACCGATGATCGACCACGTCACGAGGTCTGGGTCTGCCAGAAACCCGATCGGCATGCCCTCACGGCCCAACCGGGACAACAACTCGTTGATCATGCCGTAGGGTTGGTACATCCACGACCAGACGAGACCGATCACCACCGACGAGACAACCATCGGCGAGAAGAAACCGGCCTTGAAGAATCGAGTGCCGGGCAAATCGTTGTTGAGGATCAGCGCCAGCCCGAGCCCCGCCGCGATCGGAATGGTGATGAACGCAACGAGCCAGCGGATGTTGTTGAAGAACGACGTCCAGAAGATGTCGTCATCGAACAGGCGCCGGTAATTGTCGAGGCCGATGAACTCCTGCCGGGAGATACCGTCGGCGTTGGTAAAGCTCATCCAGACCGAATAGAACATCGGCCCGATCACCCAGACCACGTAGAGCGATATCGGCAGGACAAGGAACAGGTAAGGTGTCAGTCGGTGCACATCCCGCCAAAACGGTTTGCGAGTGGTGCCGGACACCTCCGTCTTCGCCGAACCGGCTGGTAGGGTAGTCTGTGCCATCACTGCCACTCCACTACAAGGAGCTGAATCGCCGGCATCGCGCGGGCCCCGTTCCGGGAGGGTAGGAGCCGCGTGCCGGCAACCGGGAGCGGACAGGGTGCCGCCCCCGGGAGCGGGTCGCTATTCCTCGACTTCGAACACGCGCTTGCGCTCCTCATCGAGGCGATCGAGGATACCGTCGATGTCATCCGGGTTGTTCCAGAACTCAACGAACGCCGCCATGCCGTGCGACGCCATGTCCGGGTGCGTGTCGCGATCGTAGAACTGCGCGATCACGTCGGATTCCTGCAGCATCTGCACGCCACGGCCGGTCACGTCGTCGTACAGGTCGAGCGAGACCTCGCTGTTGACCGCCGGCGAGCCGCCGTTCTCAACGAGGAACGTCTGCGCCTCGGTACTGCCAAGGAACGTCAGGAAGTCCTGCGCCCCCTCCGGGTTCGGCGCCTTGGCGGAGGCGAAGAAGCCATCCGTCGGCGCATCCTCGCCAACAGGAAGGCTCTCATCCATGATCGGGAAGCGGAAGAAGTCGATATCGTCCTCGAGGTCATCGGGGAACGAATCCAGAATGAAGCGACCCATCAGATAGAGTCCGGCGTCGCCCTGGGCGAGTGGCGTGACAGCGTCCTGCCAGAGGTAGGCCTCCGGTTGGGGCAGGAACGCTTCCTTGTCGAGCAGCTCCCGCCACCGCGCGAAGACGTCCTTCACCTCCTGCGAGTTGTAGGGAACCTCGCCGTCGGTCAGCTGGATGTGAAACTCTGGCCCATTCTGCCGCATGTTGAGGTAGTCGAACCAGCCCGCGGTCGTCCAAGGCTGCTGTGTGCCGATGGTGATCGGCACCTTGCCGGCATCCTTGAGGCTGTCGACAAGGGCGAGGAACTGATCCCAGGTCTCCGGCACCTCGAGCCCGAGCTCCTCAAACATGCTGGGCCGATACCAGACGGCCCAGTGGTAGTACGAGGTCGGAACAAAGTAGTAGACGCCGTCATTCCCCTTCGATGCGGCCCGGCTGCCCTCGGGTATGATCTGCTCCCAGCCGTTCGCCTCGTAGAGGGCGTCCAGCGGCATGAGCAAGTTGTTGTCTGAGAAGAACCGCATGCGGTTTCCGGCAAACCACGTGAGCACGTCGGGTGGCTCATCCGAGGCAAGAAACGTTCGAATGGCCTGCTTGAAGGCCTCGTGCTCGGTCGTGTTGATTTCGACGGTGTAGCCACTGTCGCCGCCATTGTATTGCTCGACCAGCGCCTCCATGTTTGCGCGCGGCACGGGGTCGCTGCTGTACGAGGCGAATTGGACAGTACCGCCGTCCTGCGCGAGCGCGGCCAGCTCGGTGGCGCTGAAC
>JAUIGA010000269.1 GCA_030430125.1 Chloroflexia bacterium
GGCGCGGAGCGGCTGTGGGAGATTGAGCCAGCCACCGATGCGCCACCGGAGGCGCGGGTGGCGCTGACCGACGATCCCGGACATGATCGCCGGTAACCTGCCCGTGCTATCGCCCCTTCGGGCGCATCAGCAGCTCGATGTCTTCGTCGTGGACCTCGAACACCCAACCTTCAACAGTGGCGATCGCCGGTGTCGAGATCTCGCCGTATCGGATATCCACCTCGTACCCGTCCACGGTGATTGCGCGTCGAGCGTTGAATGCGAACGCCATGCGCGGGTTGCGGTAGATGGAGCGGGTACCCCCTGCCTGCTCGATGGCACCCCAGACGATCTGGGTTGCGCGTTCCTCGGTCAGGGGCGGCGTGCTGCTGGCGTGCTCGGGCATGGACGGTGTATCTCCGATGGGGCTGGGACTGTGCGGCCGCGATGAACGCGAACCGGCGACGACGCGCAGTGGCTGCTGTGGAGCGTCTTGCAGGATCGTCCGCGTCTGCTATGTTGCATTCGAAGATACACGCAATGCCCGGTGGCGGTCAGGGAGGATTGGCGCCGGGCCGGACAAGATGCGAGGTGAAGCTGCACATGGTGACACTGGTGAACATTCGCGAAGACGTCGACGAAATCCTGCCCGGTGTCGTCGCGGATCGTCGATATCTCCATGAAAACCCTGAGCTCGGGTTCCAGGAGTTCAACACGGCCAAGTTCGTCGCCGAGCGGCTGGAAGCGTTGGGTGTAGAGGATATTCGCACCGGCATCAACATCACTGGTGTTACGGGTCTCGTTCGCGGCACGGCGGATGGACCCGGCAAGGACCGGGTGGTGCTCGCCCGCGCGGACATGGACGCGCTGCCCATTCTTGAAGAGAACAACGTCGAGTACCGCTCGAAGAACGATGGCGTGATGCATGCCTGCGGACACGATGCGCACACCGCCATGCTGCTCGGCGTCGCGCGAGTGCTCATGGATCGCCGAGACACCTTTGCCGGCACGGTGAAACTGCTGTTCCAGCCATCGGAGGAGGCGGGCGACGGCGGCGCGCTCGGCATGGTCGAGCAGCGCGTGCTGGAGAACCCGCATGTGGATGCCTGCTTCGGGTTGCACGTGGCTTCGCGGTTGCCAACGGGCACCATCGCGGTCATGGACGGACCGAAGTCGGCGGCCGCGGATGAGTTCGAGATCACCGTCCAGGGACGGGGCGGGCACGGTGCCTACCCGCATGCCTGTGTCGATCCGGTTGTGATCGGCGCGCACATCGTCACGGCGTTGCAGTCTCTTGTCTCGCGTGAGGTCGATCCACTCGACCGGGCCGTGGTGAGCACCTGCGCGTTCAAGGCCGGTGAAGCCTTCAATGTCATTCCCGATACCGCCATGCTGGGGGGTACCGTCCGGACCTTCAGCGGCGAAACGCGTGATCGTCTCGACACGCGCATCCACGAGCTGGCGACAGGTATCGCCGAGTCGATGGGCGGAAGTGTCTCGATCCGATACCGGCGCGGCTATCCCTCGGTTGTCAATGACCCGGCGATGTCGGATATCGTTCGGGATGCGGCGCGCGCGGTCGTTGGTGAGGAGGGGTTGGAGGAAGGCAAGCCGGGCATGGGCGCTGAGGACTTCTCCTACTTTGCGTTGGAGCGCCCGAGCTGCTTCTTCAATGTCGGTACCGGCAACCCGGACAAGGACTCGGAGTGGTCGCACCACCACCCGCGGTTCGATGTCGACGAGGATGGCATGGCGCACGGTATCGCCACCATGGCGACGGCGCTGACGATGTTCCTTGGGCAAGAAGGATAGCCGCGAATCGCGTGCCGGGCGGCCAACCTGCCGGATTCCGCCCCTTGAGATACATGTCGAAACATGAAAGGAATGCTCATGGTTGTGGCAACAGACTACCGAAACGACGTCGATGAAATCCTTCCTGGTGTGGTCGCGGATCGCCGCCATCTGCACGAGAACCCCGAGCTGGGATTCCAGGAGGTCAAGACCGCCGCATTCGTGACCGAGCGGTTGCAGGCGCTGGGTGTGGAGGACATTCGCACCGGCATCAACTCCACCGGTGTGACGGGGCTGATTCGCGGTACCGGAGATGGCCCCGGCAGGGACAAGGTGGTGCTGGTGCGCGCCGACATGGATGCCTTGCCGATCCACGAAGAGAACGCGGTGGACTACAAGTCGAGAAACGATGGCGTGATGCACGCCTGCGGGCACGATTCGCACACCGCCATGCTCCTTGGCCTCGCACGCATCCTCAATGACCGGCGCGACACCTTCGCCGGCACGGTGAAGGTGCTCTTCCAGCCGGCCGAGGAGCTGCCGCCGGGCGGCGCGAAGGGCATGATCGAGCAGGGCGTGCTGGAGGACCCGCATGTCGACGCCGTGTTTGGGTTGCACGTCTCCTCTGACACGAAGACCGGCGTGATCAAGGTCGGATCCGGGCCGATCATGGCCGCGGCGGATGGGTACAGGATCACCGTCCAGGGCAAGGGCGGTCACGGCGCCAGCCCGCACCAGTGTGTGGATCCGGTGATCATTGGTGCCCAGATCGGGGTGGCGTTGCAGACACTGGTTTCGCGCGAGGTCGACCCGCTCGACAACGCGGTCGTCAGCAACTGCGTCTTCAAGGCGGGCGAGGCGTTCAATGTCATTCCAGACACGGCTCAACTGGCCGGAACGGTGCGGACCTTCAAGCCGGAAACGCGCGATTTGATGGAGAAGCGGATCACCGAGCTGGCGACCGGCGTCGCGGAATCGATGGGTGGGTCGGCGACCGTCGACTACACGCGGGGATATCCGGCGACGATCAACGATCCCGAGATGGCCGAACTGACCATGGCGGCCGCTCGTGGCGTGGTCGGCGAGGAGAACGTGGAGATCGCCTCGCCGAAGATGGGCGCCGAGGACTTCAGCTACTTCCTGCTGGAGCGCCCGGGCTGCTTCTTCTTCGTCGGCACTGGCAACGAAGACAAGGACTCCGAGTGGTCGCACCATCATCCGCGATTCGACATTGACGAGGACGGCATGGCACAGGGCATGGCCACGATGGCGGCCACCGTGACATCGTACCTGAACCGGTAGGCTCGCCCGATCACTCGTCGGGGCGGGTTCGCGCGGCGATACCCGCCCCTCCAAGCCCGTCCCTGATTGGAGACGAAAACCATGGCCATTGCCGCAGACCTGAAGCGCGACGTGGACGAGATCCTGCCGGGGGTGGTTGCCGATCGCCGGCACCTGCACGAACACCCCGAGCTGGGTATGCACGAATACGAGACCGCCAGGTTCGTGACTGAGCGTCTCGAAGCGCTCGGCGTCGAGGACATTCGCACCGGTATCAGCGAAACCGGGGTCACGGGCCTGATCCGCGGGACGGCGGCCGGTCCGGGCAGGGACAAGGTGGTGCTGGTGCGTGCCGACATGGACGCGCTGCCGATCCACGAAGAGAACGATGTCGACTACCGGTCGACCGTCGACGGGGTCATGCATGCCTGCGGCCACGACGCGCATACCTCCATCCTGCTTGGCGTCGCCCGGGTATTGACGGACCGGCGGGACACCTTCGCCGGCACCGTGAAACTGTGCTTCCAGCCGTGCGAGGAAACCGGGCCGGGCGGTGCGAAGTGGATGATCGAACAGGGCGTGATGGAGAATCCGCCGGTCGACGCCTGCTTCGGGCTGCATGTCTGGCAGAACGAGCCGGTCGGTCTGGTTCTTGTCGGGGATGGACCGGTGATGGCGGCGTCCGACCGCTTCACAATCACGATCCAGGGCAAGGGCGGTCACGGCGCGATGCCGCACGGTTGCGTCGACCCGATCGTCGTCGGCATGGCAATCGTGAACGGGTTGCAGACCATCGTCGCGCGCAATGTCGGCCCTACCGAGAGCGCGGTGGTGACCGTCGGCGAGTTCCACGCCGGCAACGCGCCGAACGTGATCCCGGATACCGCCGAAATCACCGGCACCGTGCGGACATTCAACCCGGAGGTGCGCGAGCTGATCGAGCGGCGGATCGTCGAGCTGGCCGAGCAGGTAGGCACCGCGATGTGCGCCAGCGTCACCGCCGACTATCGCCACGGTGTGCCGGCGACAGTCAACGACCCGGCCATGGCGGAAATCGCTCGGCAGGCGGCGCGTGCCGTCGTTGGCGAAGAAAACGTGCGACC